>DASUVB010000309.1:0-6467 GCA_036373835.1 Flavisolibacter sp.
CGGCGCGGACGCGGAGCCGATCATTCGCAAGGCACTTGCATTAGGAGGTGATGAAGCCATCCGCGTCAACACCGAACCATTGGAAAGCTTCCAGGTAGCTGCACAGATCACCGAGATCGCGCGCCAGGGTGGATACGACCTGGTACTTCTGGGTAAGGAAACGATCGACTACAACGGGGGCGCTGTGGGCGGAATGGTTGCGGAGCTGCTTGACCTTCCCTACATTGCCATGGCGACAAGCCTGCAAATTTCCGGGACTACGGCAACTGTAAAACGCGAGATCGAAGGTGGCGAGGAAACTGCCGAAGTTTCATTGCCTTTGGTGCTCGGCTGCCAGAAAGGAATGGCCGAGGCGAGAATACCGAACATGCGGGGCATCATGGCTGCGCGGACAAAGCCCCTGAAGGTGGTGGAGCCGGTCCAGGTACAACCGCTTACCTCTTTCAGCCAGTTTGGACTTCCACCTGCAAAAGCCGGCGTAAAGCTGGTTTCTCCCGACAATGTTGAAGAACTCGTCCGGCTCCTGCATGACGAAGCAAGGGCCATCTAACCGTTACCATCATTTCAAAACAAGAATAATGAGTGTATTAATTTATGTTGATCATACTGACGGACATGTAAAAAAAGCTTCCCATGAAGCACTGACATACGGATCAAAGATTGCGGAACAACTCGGTGACACAGCAGAAGCCGTGATACTGGGAGATATTGACGAGGACCCGGCGCAGCTGGGTCGTCATGGCGTGAAAAAAGTGCACCATGTCCGGAACGAACAACTGAAGCAGTTCGACAGCCAGGTGTATTCAAAGATCATCGCGCAGGTGGCAGAGAAAACCGGGGCACAGATCGTTGTATTCTCCAACAACTCCAGCGGCAAATCACTGGCGCCACGCGTGGCGGTACGACTGAAGGCGGGTCTTGTTGCGGGTGCCACTGCCCTGCCCGATACGTCGAATGGTTTTGTCGTCAGGAAGAACGTTTTTTCGGGGAAAGCCTTTGCCAATGTATCCATCAGCAGCCAGGTCAAAGTGATCTCGCTGAACGTAAATGCATTCCAGATCAGCGAAGATGGCGGGACTGCTGAAGTGATTCCATTTGACGCGCAGGTGGATGCTCCCAAAATCAAAACCGTCAGCAGTACCAAGACCTCTGGAAAAGTTTCCCTGACGGAAGCCGATATCGTTGTGAGCGCGGGTCGCGGCATGAAAGGGCCTGAGAACTGGGCGATGGTAGAAGAACTTGCCGATACGCTTGGCGCAGCGCTTGCGTGCAGCCGGCCGGTGGCGGATGCGCACTGGCGTCCGCACAATGAACACGTCGGCCAGACGGGCATTGCCATCGCACCGAACCTGTATATCGCGATCGGGATCAGCGGCGCAATACAGCACCTGGCAGGTGTCAACCGAAGCAAGGTGATTGTTGTGATCAACAAGGATCCCGAAGCTCCGTTCTTCAAGGCTGCGGATTACGGCATTGTCGGTGATGCATTTGATGTGGTACCGAAACTGACGACGGCAATCAAAAAAATCAGGGGTTGATCGCAGGCGGTCGACGCCTGCTGCGATGGTTTTTTATTGAGTTAAAATCGTACGTTTGTACATCATAGCAAAAGCATTGTTTATCCTCAGGGTATGAAGAAAATCGAACTGGAAATTGTGGCTTTGTCACACAGCATTACACAAACTCATTCATATGCTGTTGTTCTAGGGGAAGTAAATGGTTTAAGGCGTCTTCCTATCGTGATCGGGGGTTTTGAGGCACAGGCAATTGCTGTTGCTCTCGAGAAAATGCAGCCCAGCCGTCCGCTGACGCATGACCTGATGAAGAACTTCATGACAGCCTTCAATATTGAACTGCATGAAGTGATCATTTCAGACCTGCAGGAAGGGATCTTCTATTCCAAACTCATCTGTTCTTCTGATAACGATACTATTGAAATCGATTCCAGGACGTCTGACGCACTGGCGCTCGCGGTACGTTTTGGCTGTTCCGTTTTCACCTACGAGCATATCCTCGAAAGCGCGGGCATTTTGATGGAAGACCCGGGAACAACAGGCAAGAAGAAAAAGGCCCCATCCATTTCGTCAGGCGAGGAAGAAACCGGCGGTAAGGGTGATCTGAAATCCATGTCGCTGGAAGATCTCAACACATTGCTGAACGAAGTGCTGGAACAGGAAGATTATATCCGTGCCATTGCCATCCGTGATGAGATCAACGCCCGCAAAAAAGGCCGCTGAAACCTGCATGGTAGTTTTTCCCAACTGTAAGATCAACCTTGGACTGCACATCCTGCGCAAAAGACCGGACGGATTTCACGACCTGGCAACTGTTTTCTATCCCCTGCATCTTCATGATGGCCTTGAGGTCATCAGGCAACAGAACGGAGAACACACAACCCTTTCGGTTACGGGAACAAAACTTGATATTGATCCCTCTCAGAACATTTGCGTCAAAGCATGGCAGTTGCTTCGCGATGATTTTCCTGGACTTCCTCCCGTTAAGATGAACCTGAACAAGGTCATCCCCACCGGTGCAGGCCTTGGCGGGGGCAGCGCGGATGGCGCATTCACGTTGATGCTGCTCAACCGGAAATTCCACCTTCAGCTCAACGATGACCAGCTGGCCCGTTATGCACTGGAACTTGGCAGCGACTGCCCTTTCTTTATCCGCAACCAGCCTGCATACGCCACGGGGCGTGGTGAGATCATGGAAGCGGTTCAAACCGACCTTTCCGCATTCAGGATACTGCTGGTACATCCGGGCATCCACATAGGTACGGCCTGGGCTTTCTCACAGGTCACACCGGCTGAAAACAGGCCTGATTTGCGTGTCATGATGGCAAATGATGTCAGCATGTGGAAAGGGATGCTGACCAACGATTTTCAACAGCCTGTGATTGCAAAGTATCCCGAAATCGGTAATGTGATCGACAGCATGTACGAAGCAGGTGCCGTTTATGCCGCCATGACAGGTTCGGGATCCGCTGTATTTGGCCTTTTTACACCGGACCGGGCGCCCGCTTTGTCCTGGCCCCAACACTATTTTACCAGGCTGATTTAACGACTCTTTTTCCGCACAAGGCTTACTTTTGCGGCCGATGAAGATCTACAAAGAATTCTCGTTTGATTCAGCGCATTTCCTCCCGAATGTTCCCGAAGGGCATAAGTGCAGGAATATGCACGGCCATACGTACCGGCTTCGCGTGGTGATCCAGGGCGAGCCGGACCCGCACTATGGCTGGATCATGGACTTCAAGGAACTGAAGGACATTGTCGGGAAAGTAATCGATACGCTGGACCATAAGCTGATCAATGATATCCCGGGCCTCGAAAACCCCACTGCAGAAAACATCACCGCGTGGATCTGGAAACAGATCCGGCCGATGCTGCCATTGCTCCACCAGATTGAACTTTATGAAACGCCGACAACGGGTGTGATCTACACCGGCGACTGACCCTCGAAAAGCTCGTTCCAGTCCAGTGGCTTTGTGATCATCTGCAAATTTCCTTCTGCGTCCAGGGGCCATTCCGATTCAGCCCGGTCCCAGTACAATTCAATACCATTGCTGTCAGGATCATCCAGGTACACCGCAAGGGATACACCATGATCGGATGCGCCACTGACCGGGTATCTGTGATCAAGCAGGCGTTGAACGGCTTGTGCAAGGTCCTTCTTCTCGGGATACAGAATGGCAACATGGTACAATCCCGCAGTATTTCCCGGTGCCGGACCGGCATCCCTGCTATGCCAGGTGTTCAGCCCAATGTGGTGATGATAACCACCCGCGGAAACAAACACAGCGCTGTTTCCATAATGCTGTGTGATCTCAAAGCCGAGAAGGTCCCTGTAGAATTGTAATGACCGCTCCAGGTTCGTGACCTTAAGGTGTACGTGGCCGATGCGGGCGCCGGCAGGAATTTTATAACCCATTGCTTTTAGTTATTTTTACATTATGATCAATCAGCTTCCTTTTCTCTCGCGCAACCTCGATCTCCTCAACCACTAAGTTCAGGTATTGTCATTTATTGCCGTACCACCTCCTGAACCTTAATTTTTTTATTATGTCTTCAAATACTGATACGATCCATTCGAGCGCGTATTACCTGCAGCTTGAAGAAAAATATGGCGCTCATAACTATCATCCGCTCCCGGTTGTGTTGTCCAGAGGAAAGGACGTCTTTGTCTGGGATGTTGATGGGAAGCGGTATTTTGATTTCCTGAGCGGGTACTCCGCGGTAAACCAGGGCCATTGCCACCCTGATTTAGTTGCAGCACTTACAGAACAGGCGAACCAGCTTACGCTCACCAGCCGCGCATTTCACAGCGACCAGCTGGGACTGTATGAAAAATTCATTACGGGATATTTCGGATATGATAAGGTGCTGCCCATGAACACCGGAGTCGAAGCGGTTGAAACCGCTATCAAGCTGGCACGCCGGTGGGGTTACGAAAAAAAGAAGATTCCCCTTGAAAAAGCAAAGATCATCGTGTGTGAAGGCAATTTCCATGGACGGACAACCACGGTGGTTTCTTTCAGCACAGATCCTTCTTCGCGAAAAAATTTCGGTCCGTTCACACCTGGCTTTATTACGATCCCGTACAATGACCTGGTCGCACTGCAACAGGCGGTAACGGACCCTCATGTTGCCGGTTTCCTCGTTGAGCCTATACAGGGGGAAGCCGGTGTCCTGGTTCCCGATGACGGCTACCTGGCCAAGGCGTATGGGTTGTGCCGGGATGCAAACGTGCTGTTCATTGCAGATGAGATCCAGACAGGTTTATGTCGTACGGGGCGTATGCTGGCGTGCGATCACGAGGAGGTGCGTCCTGACATCCTGATCCTGGGTAAAGCACTCAGTGGCGGCATGCTACCGGTGAGCGCCGTGCTCGCGGACGATGATATCATGTTGACCATAAGGCCTGGTGAACATGGTTCTACCTACGGGGGTAACCCACTGGCCTGCCGGGTGGCAATGGCAGCCCTTACAGTTCTCAAACGCGAAGAACTTGCGCATAATGCCGAAGTCCTTGGTCATCATTTCCGCAAAGAATTGTGGGAAATCGGATCACAGTATATCCGGCTTGTCCGCGGAAAAGGACTTCTGAACGCAATCGTGATCGATCATGCGGATAAAGAAGCAGCCTGGAAGCTTTGCCTGGAATTAATGAACAGCGGGTTACTGGCCAAGCCAACTCACGGTGATAAGATCCGCCTGGCACCACCGCTGACCATTACAACAATGCAAATAGATGAATGCATTCATATTATAGAGAAAAGCCTGCACACCCTAGATGACTAATGTGCCCATGACAACAAACAGGTTTTTATATCCCCTTTTTATCGGGATCAGTGACGGCCTGGTCCTGCCGCTGGCTGCCGCCTGCGGTCTTGCGACTGCACAATTCCCGCCGGGTACCATCCTGGTTACTGGCAGTATTATCGGCATAGCCGGAGCGCTGGCAATGGGCTTCAGCACCTGGCATACGCTCAGGGAGGAAATGTCGCACGGTTCCGGTCATCATCATGACCTGCTGGGCAGGATCGGAATCAGTGCATCGGTTGAGCGGGAAGTGTCAGCCCAACTACACGAAGAGCATGCAAAATGGAATGAAGCCATTGGTGTTACCGGGCACCATGCAGAATATCACGCACCCGCTGCGCAGGCAATCATCACAGGCCTTGGTTATCTCACGGGTGCACTTATTTCGATGGCACCTTTCGCTGTTGCCAAAACTACTTCAACTGCCCTTTTGGTGGCACTTCCCGTTGTACTGTTATTACTGTTCACCAGTACATGGCTGAAATCGCGGATGGCAGGAATCCCGGCGGTATCCCAGGCATTGAGAAGTACATTATATGGGGCATTTGCATTTGTGGCAGCTTACCTGGTTGCCAGGCTCATTTCCTGAGCTGCCGCGTACCTTATTTACGGCTACGTCCCAGGAACAGCACCAGCAGCGGCATCAGGATTCCCGTGGCAAGCATCATGAAAAGGGCATCACCACGTTCCGGGCACTGCGGCCCAACGCAGGCAGAAAAGTTGATAAAATGCACCACGCTCCAGACCAGTATGAAGATCGCGGTAAAAAATGCTGCTGCCTTGCTCCAGTCGCGGCCGATGAGCACCAGGATCAGGAGGATCGCCGCAGGCACGAGGTGCAGCCACCCCGGCTGGCCGTACAGGTGTTTACCCGTGGCGTAAAAGCCGCCCACTTCGACACCCGTTTCAGGGAATTCGATCCAGTGTGAAAACAGGGATCCTACGTGGACAAGGATCACCAGGACCAGGAGCCAGCGTATTACTTGCATAACCGAAAGTACAGACAAAAAAATTCCCCCCGGCTACCGGGGGGAATTCTATGATGTGAACAGTGATTATTCTTTGACGAACTTCAGTACCTGTGTTTGTCCCTGCTGCGTAACGCCAATCACCTGGTACATGCCTGCTGCGAGCGATGTCACATCC
>DASUVB010000310.1:0-2141 GCA_036373835.1 Flavisolibacter sp.
CTTTACAGGGATAGCGCAAACTAACAAACATGGAGATCTCCAATTTAATACCGCATATCGAGGCGCTGGTGTTTGCATCTGACAAGCCGCTGACGTCCATGGAAATCACCGACCTGGTGAACCAGGCTTTCGGCTTCATGGAGGACAAGGTCTCCCTGGACCAGGTTGAAGCTGCACTGGAAGGGATCGTAGAAAAATACCAGTCCGAATTTTACCCGTTCGAGGTACGCCAAAGTGGCGGTGGATGGCAATTCCTGACAAAGAAGGATTACCATAAGACCGTTGCCCAGTTAAATGGCGAGAAATTCCTGAAACGGCTCTCTGCCGCCGCCCTGGAGACGCTCGCCATCGTGGCATACAAACAACCGGTGACAAAGGGCGAGATCGAAGCGATCCGTGGTGTCAGCAGTGATTACGCGGTGCAGAAGCTGCTGGAAAAGGAACTGATCATGATCAGCGGCCGTAATGAAAAGCTCCCGGGTCACCCGCTGGTGTACAGCACTTCGAAAACATTCATGGATTACTTCGGGATCAATTCCCCTGAAGATCTTCCCAAGATCCGCGAAGTGCTGGCGGAACAGCTCGTGGAACCCACCATCGTGCATCATACGGAATTCGAGCAGAGCGAGACCATGGTTGTTTCAGACGAAGGACACCTGATTCACGTGGAGGGCGAGGAAAATGAGCCCGAGGAGCCGCACATCAACGGTCACACCTTTGATGAACTGGCTGCAGGCAACGAAGACGATCTTCCCGCCGCGGATTTGCCTGGAATGGGAATGGACGATGAGTTCCCGGATGATGGTGATTCGCCGGATACTTCCGCTGATGACCGCGCGGACGAAAACGATCCTGACAAGCCGGCGCTTCCGTAGTTCCTTAAACTGCCCGCTCCCCATTAACTTCGCCACATGTCACAAAGCCTCTCTGCATCGCAACTGGTAGAACTGGCCGAACGTTTCGGCACACCGTTATACGTGTACCACGCTGAAAAGATCCGCGAGCAGTATGAAACGCTCACGAGAGCTTTTGCCAGCACGCCTACGCGTTTTTTTTACGCGTCCAAGGCTTTGACGAATATTAATGTGCTGAAGTACATCAACGGTCTCGGCGCAGGTCTCGACTGTGTCAGCATCAATGAAGTGAAACTGGGATTGCGCGCAGGCTTTACCGCCGACAGGGTCCTGTTCACCCCGAACTGTGTCGACTTTTCCGAAATCGAAGAAGGCAAGAACCTGGGCGTCCATATCAACATTGACAATATTTCTATCCTGGAGCAGTTCGGGAACCGGTTCGGGGGCAGCTACCCGATCTTTATCCGTTTCAACCCGCATATCATGGGCGGTGGTCATTACAAGATGTCAACCGGCCACATTGATTCAAAATTCGGCATCTCGGTGCACCAGATGCGACATATCGAGAGGATCATCAAAACCACGGGCCTCAATATTGCCGGTATCCATATGCACACCGGCAGCGATATCAAGGATACAAGCGTGTTCATCGCGGGACTCGAGGTGATGTTCGAAGTTGCCGAGCACTTCCCCGACCTGAAATACGTGGACCTTGGCAGTGGCTTCAAGGTGCCATATCACGAGGATGATGTCAGCACCGATGTGTTTGAGCTGGGCGAAAAGGTAGCCGAGGCATTCCAGCGTTATTCTTCCCAGAAAGGACGGTCGATCGAAGTGTGGTTTGAGCCAGGGAAGTTCCTGGTAAGCGAAGCGGGTTATTTCATCACGAAATGCAATGTTATCAAAACAACGACGGCCACAGTTTTCGTAGGTGTGAACAGCGGTTTCAACCACCTGATCCGCCCGATGATGTATGAAGCCTATCACCGTATTGAAAATATCTCGAACCCCTTTGGCAACCCGCGCATTTATACAGTGGTTGGCAACATCTGTGAGACCGATACGTTTGCGTGGGACCGTAAGCTGACCGAGGTACGCGAAGGCGATTACCTGGTATTCTACAATGCCGGGGCTTACGGCTTCGAGATGTCATCGAATTTCAATTCACGGCTGAAGCCCGCCGAGGTGCTGGTAGTGGATGGCGAAGCTGTGCTGATCCGCAAGCGCGAAATATTTGATGACCTCCTGAAGAACCAGGTGGAGGTGATTTAAAATAAAAAAATCCCG
>DASUVB010000311.1:0-2858 GCA_036373835.1 Flavisolibacter sp.
CCCAGAAAGCCAAGATCAACGGTCAGGCCATCTTCCTGCGTACCGGTGAATACAGTGATGGTACTGTAGGTGAGATATTCATTGATATGGCCAAGGAAGGCGCTACGATGCGCAGTATGCTGAACTGTTTTGCCATTGCAGTTTCGATTGGCCTGCAGTACGGTGTGCCGCTGGAAGAGTATGTGGAGAAATTCGTGTTCACCAAATTCGACCCGGCCGGCTTCGTGGAGCACCCGAACATCAAAACCTCAACATCGATCGTTGATTTCATTTTCCGCGCGCTCGGCTATGAATACCTGAACCGCACCGACCTGGTACACGTGCTGGACAAGCCGGAAGTAATGAACACCGGTACGGAAGACTGGGACGAGCCCGTGAAGCAGCCGGAGTTGTCTAGTGTTAGAGTAGTAGCCGCCGCATCCCAGGTGGTGAAAGCCCAGAAACCCGCTGTTTCAATGGATGCTGTAAATGTTGCGGCGAAGAGCATGCAGAGCGATGCACCGGCGTGCAACGTGTGCGGGCACATCACCATCAGGAGCGGAACGTGCTATAAATGCCTGAACTGTGGCAACAGTATGGGATGCAGCTGATCCCATCACAATACTTAGGACGGAAAACCAACCTATGTTCCGAACCAGAGAAAATCCCGCCTGATAAGCGGGATTTCTTCGTTTACGTTGATAGTATGTGCAGCCTAACAACGGTTGGACAGAACGCTTTGAAAAATGCGTTGCGCATCACGCCTGCTGTATCTGGCGGCTAACGCTCTGCTTGTACAACCTTCCCACAGGTATTTCGGTTGCACCCAGTCGAACCGAAGCACTGTTGTAACCGGAGATCTTATGCAGGGAAACTATAAAGGAACGGTGCACCCTGAGAAACATGTGATCTGACAAAAGATTCTCTATTGCACTGATGGTTTGTTTAACCAGCAGGTTTTTCCCGTTGGTGAAATGAATTTGCACATAATCTTTCCAGCTTTCGATATACAAAATATCCTCAACAAATATTTTTTGCCGCACCCTGTCGATCTTCAAATAAATAAAAGCATCCGGGTTGGGCTTATATGCCTTGTGTTCCCGGACGGTTTCCTGCCCCGAGCTTCTCCTGAGACGATCAATTGCCTTCAGGAACCTTTCGAATGAAACTGGTTTCACGAGATAATCAACTGCATCCAATTCGAAACCCTCAACTGCATATTCACGGTAAGCGGTTACGAATATTACTTTCGGGGGATGAGACAGGTTCCTCAGAAATTCTGTCCCGATAATCTTGGGCATTTTGATGTCAAGAAACATGACGTCGACTGTTTTGCGGTGTAACACGTCAATCGCCTCCACGGCGTTGCCACACCTGCCAACTATTTCGAGGCCGCGTATTTGGTCAATATGCGATTGCAGTATTTGCAGCGCCGGGGGCTCATCATCTATTAACAGACAACGCATCTTCATATGCAGGCATTTTATTTTGCCCGGTGAAAGACACCGGTCTGATTACTCCAGGTGACGTCGGATGCAATTCCAGTGTCAGTGAAACCACAAAAAAATCACCTTCATCCGCAAGCTTCAGCTCATATTTTTTGTGATACACAAATTCCAGCCGTTTTCTGACATTATCGATGCCGACTCCATTCTGGTGATGTGGTACAAACTCATTTTTGCTATTTACTACTTTACACTTGAGTAAGTGGTCCTTTAAGGAAATATCCAGGCTCATCCAGGGACGGCCCAGTTGCTCAGAGGTACCGTGTTTGAATGCATTCTCGAGGAAGGGTAAAATCAGTAAAGGACTGATATACTTGTCGCAGAGATCGCCTACAATATTCACAGAGACATCAATTTTATCACCATAGCGCTCTTTCTCAAGCTCAATATAGTTTTTCATTACTTCCACTTCTTTTTCAAGAAGCACCTCTTCGCCCCTGCACTCGTAAAGCATATAACTTAGCAAAGAAGAAAGCCGTAAAATCATCTCGGGTGTTTTTGGCGAATTTTTTAGTGCAAATGCATAGATATTGTTCAATGTGTTGAAAAGGAAATGTGGGTGCAATTGTGCCCTTAACAGCTGGAGTTGTGCAATTACTTTTTCCTGCTGTGCTTGCATCCATGCCTGCTGCTTCATACTCCACAGTTTGAAGAATCTGATCAGCATTGGACTGGCGGCCGAAGTGGTCATACAAAGGTAACAGGATGCTAACGGCCCACTTGGAATAACAGGATCCTTCCCCCAAGCCTCCTGAAACGGAATGATAATGTAACTTCTGTAGGCCTCATCTATATAAAGGCCTGCAACACCCCACGCAAGGATTGCCAGGAAAAACAGCAACACTTTCCCTTTTAATAACAGGTATGGAATGGCAACATATGCCAACGGGTAGCCGAATAAAATAAAAGCTGGTATCCACAAGGCCATGTAGACCAGTTGCCTCTCATATGGGATCGGTATCTCCATAATCACCCAGAAACCAGCCCAGATGCTGATATGAAAGGACCAGTAAAGGATATGCCGCCACAAGCGGTAGCGGGACGAGAAAATAAATTCGTTGGCTTTCAGTTGCTGCATCCACAGAAGTTGCATTTCCAATTTACCTTTTTTCAGGCGCATTAAAAACACTATCGACAAACAGCACTGTTCCGGATACAAACAACCTCGAAACCTCGAAAACGGCGCCTGATGCCTTTTTCAGGCTATATCGCTCCTCCCACCATCATCGGTCGATTTTAATTGGAATGGACATGACTTGAAATTTATCTTTTCGAAGTCAACAAAAATTCTCATCAAAACCAGCTTCTATGTTGTTACAATTACCAACACGGTTAGTGGTGCTTCTTTTAGTCATTGCTCTTGGAGCATGTCAG
>DASUVB010000312.1:0-8465 GCA_036373835.1 Flavisolibacter sp.
AGGTCATTCCATTTTTTATGGAGCGGATTCCGGGTATTACGATGGGTTTAAGGAGATCGGGGAGCGGCTCGGGCCCTTTGATCTGACCTTACTGGAGATCGGTGCTTATAATGACGACTGGATCAGCATCCATATGGGTCCCGAAGCAGCAGTGCAGGCGCACCTTGACCTGCAGGGAAGTGTGCTGATGCCCATTCACTGGGGCACCTTTAACCTTGCTTTTCATCCCTGGAAGGAGCCCGTAGTGCGCGTACAGCGGGAGGCGGCAATAAAAAATGTCCCATTGTTGCTGCCAGCACCCGGGGAGATTGTTTCGGTGCGGGAAAATTATAACAGCCGTTGGTGGGAGCCATACGAATAAGTTGTACAGCAACACCGCATCTTCATCTCTCCCAATGCAGGCTACCTTATTACCTGTACCTGTGCACACTTCAACAGCTCATATGTGATGCGCGTTTGCGCAAGGGTCGCGCCTGGATAATAATTTAGATGGAGTCACCGGAGCACTTCTGATGCCCGGAATGCACGCTGGCTGATCGCCAGGTTTGGGGAAAGAAAAAAGTTGTTGGTGTTGGCTTCAACACCAACAACTGTATCATTAGATATCTGTACTTCTTCTCCCGAAAATAAGACTGAGCACAAAAAGCACCAGAAAGATAAAAAACAACACTTTAGCAATCCCTGCAGCACCGGCAGCTATACCACCAAATCCGAATATCGCTGCAATGATCGCTACAATCAGGAAGATAACTGTCCAACGTAACATAACATTCAATTTTAAGTTAGATAATACCGGTATAAGACCAAAAACATGCCAGCCGGTGATTACGTTCAAATTTGTTTAACATCTGTACGTTCCCCACAACAATACATGAAGCATTTTTGTAGAACTTATTGTCCAATGAGTCCGGTCACCACCAGGGTTCTTAAAGACCGCCTGAGGGTGCAGAATAACTCAGAGATAACGGTTTCGCACACCTGCGGAGGAACTCCTGTAAGCATCATTGAGGCGGCGTATCCCAGGATACTGTGTACATCGGTGCCACTTGCACCATATCGCATTAAAGGCCCACGCTTCATAACCAAATCTCCCTGTGAACATACCCGCAAAAGCATGCCAGTCGCGAGTTTCAGCCAGCAAGCGGGCTGTGCATAATAATGTGTCAAACGCGTGCAGAAGATGAGGCCGAAAAATTAGGTTTTGCCTGGTTGGCTGAACTATCTTAGAGCTACAATTGAGACAGCAGAAATCTTGAAAGAGATGGCTGCCAGATCAGTCAAAAGCATCGGGTTAGTAAGTAGTATAAGTTCGCTTATATCAATACAAAATCTGGTGCTTTTTGATTTTTATATCCCGCCAGCATTCAACACCGGCCGTATATTGCACTTGTACTTATGGGAAAAAGGCAAAAGTTACGGCAACCCCGGGAGACCGTTGTTCCCCTTCCTGCATTGTGGCTGACCCTGGTTGTGGTGACCGTTTATTTCGCCAGCACCGGTTTCGGCTTTACCGAGCTGGACGATACCATTTTTGTCCGGGATTTCAGGAGCTACTATGAAAATGCAGACTTCGTGTCCGCTTTCCGGCGGGGCGTATTTCATGCCACCGATGATACCTATTACAGGCCGTTGTTTCTCAACGTGATGATGCTGAATTACCGACTTGCCGGTGACGCGCCGGCTGCGTATCACGCGGTGAATATCGTGCTCCACCTGGTATGCGTGCTGGTATTGTTCCGACTCCTGAAGGCGCATGGCATCCGGCAATGGCAGGCATTCCTGCTGGTCCTGGTTTTCGCAGTACACCCGGTGCTGTCGCAGGCCGTTTCATGGATCCCGGGGAGGAATGATACTCTTATGTCCTTAATTGTATTCGGCTATTTCCTTTTTTCATTGCGGTTTATGCGGGAGGGACGGCCAGCTTACCTGGTACTTTCCTTCGTGGCGCTGGTGCTTGCGATGTTCACCAAGGAAACTGCCTTGCTCACGCCTATTGCCAGCGCGGTACTTTTGATGGTGCTGGAACAGCGTTCTTACCGTGAAAAACGGATGCTACTCCTTTTTGGAATGTGGCTCCTTGCATACATTATCTATTTCATCGTAAGGTCGGGCGCCACGCTGAAGGAAAGCCTGCTGGTACCGGCGGAGATCGCAGGTGGATTCATTGAAAGGCTGCCCCTGGTGTTGCAGTATACCGGGAAGATCTTTTTCCCGTTCAACCTGAGTGTCTTTCCGGTGCAGAAGGATACGACACTGCTGTGGGGTATTGCCGCCATCTTTGTTCTGGGGGGGCTGGTCCTTGCTGGAAAAGAGAAAAACAATCGCTACATCATCACGGGCCTGGCGCTTTTTATCATTTTCCTGCTCCCCGCGTTGCTGGTGCCGGCGCGACTGAACGAGCAGGCTTTCGAACACCGCCTGTACCTGCCGCTGGCGGGACTGTTATTCCTGTTGCCGGAGACGGTGCTGTTCAGGAACAGCTTCAGGCCGTCAACCATTATCACTTTGTTTTCTGTAGCGGTGGTGCTCCTTGCAGTGCTGAATATCCGGCACCAGCAGTATTTCAGGGATCCGAAAGTTTTCTGGGACCAGGCGGCCGCTACCTCGCCAAATTCGGCGTATGCGCTGATGATGCACGGCGCGCGTACCGATGATCCCACGCAGAAAGCGGCATTGTTCCGTCGTGCCTACGCGCTGAACCCTAATGAGAAATATCTGAACTTTTATTATGGGCTGATGCTGCAGGAACATGATTCGGTCCTCCACTCTGAGCCCTACCTGTTGAAGGAACAGCAGGTTTCGGGCTATTATGAATGTGATTTTTACCTGGCAAAGGTGGACTTCCAGAAGAATGACCTGCCAGGGGCGGCGGCACACCTGGAACGATACCTTGCAACAGATTCACTGAGTACTCCTGCCAACAACAACCTGCTTTTATTGTATATCGACCTGCAACAGGGTGCAAAGGCCGCTGCACACATCAGGGCTATGGAGCGCCGCGGGCTGAACGTGCCGCCACAACAGAAGCAGCAGGTGCAGGCATTGGTGAGCCGGGGAAGTCAGTAAGCCGGTCCCGCATTCAAATGGCAAGGCGGTTCACGGGGTTACTATTCGGAACACAAATCAGGGAAGAATTCTTTATGTGCATCCAATATATGGGGGGCTTCACGCTTCCACGATCTGCACATTCCAGCGGTTGCGTACCAGGTAGGTCGTGAGGATCATCTTCATATTTTCCATGGTGAGCCCGAGATACAGCGCCACCATGCCCAGGATCTCGCTTTCTTCTTCATCCAGCTTGCCATCGGCAGTCACCAGCTCGCAGCACATCGCAAACAGGGTGTCACGGAATTCCTCGGTGACAAGGCTTGCCGCGTGCTCGATAATGGTTCGGCTGCCGTATTGCGCGTGCATTGACAGCGCCTTGATCGTCAGCTCATTCAATTCCGTACCCCGGAACCTGGAGCTGAGTACCAGCATCCGAGACAGCTGTTCGATCTCGGACTGTGTCAACTGGTGGGATCCGTTGAGCACGGAGGCGAACAGGATCGCCACCGCGGCTTCCTGTTCGTTGGCAAAAGAAATTTCCTGCATGGTCAAATGTAAGTTTCTTTTTGTTTGACTTCAATTCCACCTTTTCTTCCCGCCGGACAAAGGTTATTGAGTCTTCACTTCATATATCCCCTTCTTTGCCTCCTTTTTTTATGCCACCTTTTGTCTTGACACAAAAGGTGGCGCCCAAAAGTCAAGACGAATTCAATGCGGAGCATACATTCAGGGTCATTACTCCGCTGCTGAATTCGTCAGTTGTATCAGTCTGCTATGCGAAAATTCTAGGTTCGGGAACTCCGCTGCGTGTTGTTCGACACACCTGAAGGCGCTATGCCCCGCCATGCGGCGGATGCAAGGCGCTGCACTACTCCGCAATTCAATGGTTCACCTCAGATGAATGAAACAATGGTAAATTTTGCTGGTCAGTCTTCCCGGTTGTACTCCTGGCGACTCAATTATAACTACCCGGTATCAGGGTGCCGAACCACCTTCCCCGCGTCTCGCCGCGACAGCCGTTGCTCGATATCAATAGCAGGAAGCAGAAACGTGAACCTCAAGCCCTTCAAACTCCGAAGTGCCGCACTGTGCATCTGCCAAAAGGTGGCATAAAAAAACAAAAAGTGTAAGAAATCAGAAGTTGGAACAGATTAAACCTGTTCCAGCTTTGCGTGTCCAACCGGACACCATTACCTGCTAACCTGGGACACCGTAAACCAGGATACACATGACATTCAAAGCTTTCCGCGTAGTTGCAGCACTCGTTGCTTCCATGCTCCTGTTTCACCACTGTTCAAAGGACCGCCAGGCAGCAGACGACAGCCCGCTGAATCTTCCGGCTACGCCGTTCAACTACAACACCGTATTCCCGCTGCATATTGCGCAGGCGCTGGCGCTGCAGGACAATACACCTGCAGACAACCCGATCACCAATGATGGCGCCACCCTGGGTCGCGTATTGTTCTATGACAAGAACCTGTCGCAGAACTATACGATCAGTTGCGCGTCCTGCCACAAACAGGAGCTGAGCTTCAGTGACAATGGCGTGAAGAGTACCGGGTTCAATGGCGGCAGCACCTTCCGGCACTCGATGCCGACACTAAATCTCCGGTTCTACCGTAGCGGGCGGATGTTCTGGGACGAACGTGCCGCGACGCTGGAAGAGCAGGTGTTGATGCCGATACAGGACGCAACCGAAATGGGCATGACGCTTTCGGAACTCGTCACCAGGCTTTCATCTGTTGAATATTACCCCGGCCTTTTCCAGAAAGCCTTTGGGACCACCGAGATTACGGCAGACCGCATTTCAAAAGCGCTGGCGCAATTCCTGCGGAGCATCGTAACATACCAGTCCAAATACGATCGCGTGAAGCAGGGGCTCGATGTGTTCACTGCGGATGAACAGGCAGGGGAGCAGCATTTTCTGGCGGTAGGTCCCGGTGCCTGTGGCGGATGTCACCGTCCTCCCATGTTTACCACGTCGAACCCGGTGGCTCCGTTTGGACTGCTGGATCCGAATGACCAGGGTATCAATAATGAAAACCGTTTTAAATCCGGCACCCTGAGGAATATCGCCAATACGGCGCCGCTCTTTCATAATGGGAGTGTTCCGGGTCTGCAGGCAATGCTGAACAGCAATATTCCGGCACATGGCATTGCACCGCAGGACCGCATGCGGGTGCTGGCATTTTTGAACACACTGACAGACGAAGCGATCCGGACCGATGTGCGGTTTTCAGATCCGTTCAATAAATAGGATTACAGGCCTGCGTAGCCGGAGCCATTATCATCGATAGAATAGCGACGGCTGATGCGATCCGCATAGTATCGCATGTCGGCTGTATTGCCGGTATACTTTTCTGAAGGAGCGTCACTTTTGCCGGCGGGGCGCGGCAAAATGGTGAAGTCCGCCTGTGGGCTGGTTCTTGCTTTTTTGCTTTGAGATTTCTTCATACCCCTGGTTTGGTGATTCACGAAGGTTTGCATCCTGAAATTAGATGGAAAACAGCGCACGCAGCAGCCATGAATGGCGCCTGTTTACAGCCTGCAAAAACGGCCTGGTGTGGCTAAATAGCTGGAACATAATACCTTCTGACGTTTGGTTTTACGATCTCCAGGAGATTTAATGGAATGTTAATGCTATAGGTAGCGCAGGGGATTGCGGCGTGCCGCCAGGATATAACGCTTCATATTCATCCAGAAAGCCACAACCATATAGATGACGATCGGCGAACCCAGGGTGAGCAGCGATGTGTAGATGAACCAAAGGCGGATGCGGCTGGTAGCAATGCCCATTCTTTCACCGATAGCGGAGAGAACGCCAAATGCCTGCCATTCGATAAAATTCTTGAAACGGTTCATGTCGCTAATTTAGATTTTTTGACTTTCTCTGCAAAACTGCGCCATTTTTTCTAAGGCCTTATTAAGTAACTTCGCAGCACTTTTTAAGGGGGTGCAAATATGATGCCTTCGAAACAAAACAATTTTATTTACTATGCTTTTTGACCTGGATCTGATACAAAAGGTATATGAAGAACTTCCAACCAGGGTACAGCAGGCGCGCAAGCTGCTGAACCGTCCTATGACCCTCGCCGAAAAAATTCTGTATGCCCACACTTATAAGCCGGCCACGAAAACATATGAGAGAGGAAAGGACTATGTAGACTTTGCCCCGGACCGCGTAGCCATGCAGGATGCCACCGCGCAAATGGCGCTCCTGCAGTTCGATACCTGCGGCCGCGACCGTGTTGCAGTACCCTCGTCGGTGCACTGTGATCACCTGATCCAGGCAAAGAGCGGCGCCAAGGAAGACCTTTCAGTTGCGATTGAGACCAACCGCGAAGTATATGACTTCCTTGGTTCGATCTCCAATAAATATGGCATCGGCTTCTGGAAGCCGGGTGCCGGCATTATCCACTCGGTGGTCCAGGAAAACTATGCTTTCCCAGGGGGAATGATGATCGGGACCGATTCCCATACGCCGAATGCGGGGGGCGTAGGTATGATCGCTATTGGCGTAGGTGGCGCCGATGCCGTGGATGTAATGGCGGGGCTGCCATGGGAACTGAAGATGCCGAAACTGATCGGGGTGAAGCTCACCGGTAAGATCAACGGCTGGACCGCTCCGAAAGATGTGATTTTGAAGGTTGCCGGTATCCTGACCGTTAAGGGTGGTACCGGGGCCATTGTAGAATATTTTGGTGAAGGTGCCGACAGCCTGAGCTGCTCCGGTAAGTCGACCATCTGCAATATGGGTGCGGAGATCGGGGCGACAACCTCGGTATTCGGGTATGACGACAGGATGGCTGCTTACCTGAAAGCCACGGGCCGCGAGGCGGTTGCAGCACTGGCAGACAAGATCCGCGAGCACCTGCGCCCGGATGAAGAAGTGATCGCAAATCCTGTTAAATATTATGACCAGGTCATCGAGATCAATCTTACGGAACTGGAGCCGCATGTGAACGGCCCCTTCACACCCGACCTGGCCACACCGATCTCCAAAATGGCCGAAGCGGTTGCCGCCAACGGGTGGCCCGATGAAGTGGAGGTGGCGCTGATCGGTTCGTGCACCAACTCATCGTACGAGGATATCAGCCGTTCGGCTTCCATAGCATCCCAGGCAAAAACAAAGGGGCTGAAGGTCCGAAGCGAATTTACCGTGACGCCGGGTTCAGAGCTGATCCGGTACACCATTGACAAGGATGGCTTCCTGAAAACTTTCGACGAGATCGGCGGCGTTGTACTCGCAAATGCTTGTGGGCCGTGTATCGGCCAGTGGGCGCGGCACATCGACGATCCGGCAAGGAAAAACACCATCGTTACTTCGTTCAACCGGAATTTTGCGAAAAGAAATGACGGCCTTGCATCAACGCATGCATTCGTAGCCTCACCCGAAATTGTCACCGCGTATGCCATCGCCGGCCGACTCTCATTCAATCCCCTGAAGGATAAGCTTGTCAACGAGGCCGGGCAGGAGGTGATGCTCGACGAACCAGTCGGAACAGAGCTTCCCGCCGGTGGTTTCTATGCCGAGGACCCTGGCTACGTGGCACCCGCTCCTGATGGCAGCTCAGTAGAAGTGGTGGTTAAATCTGATTCACAGCGCCTGCAGTTGCTGCAGCCATTTCCCGAATGGGAAGGTACCGACCTGTCAGGCCTGCGGCTGTTGATCAAGGTGCGCGGAAAATGTACCACCGATCACATCTCGATGGCGGGTCCCTGGCTGAAATACCGCGGCCACCTCGATAACATTTCCAACAACATGCTGATCGGCGCGATCAATTATTTCAACAACCATACAGACAGTGTTCGCAACCAGCTTACCGGTGAATTCGGACCTGTGCCTGCGACGCAGCGCGATTATAAGGCAAAGGGCATCGGAACCATCGTGGTGGGCGACGAGAACTATGGTGAAGGATCTTCGCGGGAACACGCGGCAATGGAACCCCGCCATCTCGGCGTGAGAGCCATCGTGGTGAAAAGCTTTGCGCGGATTCACGAGACCAACCTGAAAAAGCAGGGCATGCTGGCGTTGACCTTCGTGAACAAGGATGATTACGAAAAGATACTCGAGGACGATACATTCGACATTACCGGTTTGACAACTTTCGCACCGGGAAAGAACCTGATGCTGGTGGCACACCACGCAGATGGCACATCGGATAAGATCAAATTGCATCATACCTACAATGAACAGCAGATCGAATGGTTCAAGGCCGGCAGCGCGCTGAACCTGATACGCAAACAGTTCGGCAGGCAGTAAGAAATCCAGGTCCCGCCCCGCGGGACTTTTTTTATGGCATAAGATTATCTGTTTCCATGGTATGATTGTCCTGCTCGACAGTGTTGGCTTTATCAATTCCATTCCACTTGCATTCCTGTTACTGGTGCTGACCTGGGGTGTTGCCGAGGGAATC
>DASUVB010000313.1:0-6086 GCA_036373835.1 Flavisolibacter sp.
CAAAACCGAATCTTCTTCTCCTCCGGTTCAGGTGCTGCGAGATTCCTTTCCACACCTTGTCAGTGGGCCGCATACGCAGTCCCTCTGCATTTTGCTGCAGGAACCTTTCAAAGTTGTCATGTGTAAAATTTCGTTTCATAATCAGTCTGGTTTGGGTGACGGATCACCGGCCGGTTGCGGCGATAAACACCTGCTCCTTTGGCCTGTACAAAATCTTTTTCCTGACCAGTATTTCTTCCAGCATCGATTTCGCCCGCGTATACTGGCTCCTGCTGGTACTTTCCTCGATGTCCAGCATATTCGAAATCTCGCGGTGCGAATAGCCTTCAATGGCATACAGGTTCAGTACGGTGCGGTAGCCGATCGGCAGCATGCGGATGCAGTCCACCACTTCCTTTGCCTGCATGATCGAAGGGATCGATTCTTCACGCACCTGCAGGGCCGTTGCATGAATGATATCGACGCTTTCATTAAAACGTTTGTTCTTTTTCAGGTTGTTGATGCACGTGTGTACGATAATGCGGCGGATCCATCCTTCCAATGCTCCCCTGTTCTCAAATGTGTGGATCTGGGAAAACACCTTTATAAAACCTTCCTGCAACATGTCTTCCGCATCTTCCCGGTTATGCCCATAGCGGTAGCACACCACCAGCATTTTGCCGCTGTACTTCTCGTAAAGCGCACGTTGTGCTGCAGCATTGTTCTGTAAACAACCTTGTAAAATGGCTTCCTCGGTCATATGTTACGTGGTTGCCTGTAATTTAAGACAATTTTTCCGGTGAAACGCTGCACCCGGCCGAATTCTTACCTGCTGATGTTCAGGGGCGGAGGAGGTGCCACCGCTTGTCCAACTGATCATAAAATCAGCCGTACTGCCGCGATGAAATTGCGACCCGGAGCTGAAAACCCGCTCGCAAAGGTCCGGTAGTTCCGGTCCAGGATATTTTCAACCGCTGCCTGCAGGATGAGGCGTGGATGCAAGCGGTACGATGCGGTGATATTTCCCGTGTACCATGCCGGCATGCCATCGGCCGTTGCATATTGCGGGTTGTCCTCCCCGCCGCCATAATCAGCGATCCGTTTCCACCCATTATACAGCAGGTAACATTCAGCATCCAGTCGTTCCCCTGTGTATTTCACAGCAGCCCGGCCATGAACAGGGGGGATATGATCCAGCGGCTGGTCCCTGCCGCCCGACCGTACCCGGCCACGGGTGTAATGGAAATTCCCCGTAAAACCCAGCGAAGAAGAAAGGGTGATGCTGGCAGAAAAATCGATCCCGTAAATGAAGGCGCTTCGGGCGTTCTGGTTCGCATACACGCGGCTCATCACTCCATTATAGTCCAGGGAGTCCTGCCCGTTCAAGCGGTACGGGGCCAGAACAATGGCATTATCAAAAGCGGTGTAAAAAGCAGTTAGATCAATCTTCATTTTTCCAGGATGCTGCCACGAAACGGAAACATCCCCATTGTAGGTATACTCCGGGCGGATATCCGGGTTAGGAACGACCAACTGGCGCAATGCCGTACTCGATTCAAATATGCGCGACATGTCGTCAATGTTCGGAGCACGGAAACCTGTTGCCAGCCCTGCTGCCCATCGCCACTGAACGGATGGCATATAGATCAGGCCCGCATTCCCGGTCAGCGCGAAGTGTTGCTGCGTGATCTCCGTAAACGGAAAATTGAAGAATGAATTATCCGCAATGGTGCTGCGCATAGTGATCGCCTGCACGCGGATGCCGTCATTCAGGATCCACTTTCCGTTCCGCGATTTCTTCAGATGCTGCGCATAGGCGCCATAATAATTCATATGATTCACGCCATTGGGGTATCGCGTATCAAGCGGCGTTACCGTGCCCGTGCGTATATTTTCCCGGTGCGCTTTCGACACTACATCGTTCAGCTGCAGGTCGGCGCCGATGGTAAGCTCGTGCAGCTTCCACAGCCGCCTGCCATCGATCGTGAGCGCGCCTACGTAAATCTTTTCAATGCGATTGTCGAGGCGGTCGTATCCCCGGTAGGGCCGCTGGTGCCTGCTTTCGCGCGTATGCTGGTAGCTGGCGATGACCTTTACCTGGTTGAAAAAACCGAATGAATCCAATTGCAGCTCATACGCCGCCATCTTCCGGAGTTGCGGCCCGTAATACCATGAGGCGAACCGCAGCGATCCATTGAGTGTATCCTGTAGCCGGTCGTACCGGGGGATGTCGGAGGAATTGGACAATTGCAGGTTCAGAAAATGGGAAACCCGCGACGAGGGACGGTACAGGAATTTCTGAAGGATATCCCACTGGCTGTAGCCGGAGAATTTCTGAAGCCGGTCATCATCATTACGAAGGACCGTATCGACACCGCTTACAGTGGTTACATAGAACGGCCTTTTCCCAAACCCGGGATAATCATCGTGATCCCTGCTGCCGGTTTTCATATCATCAAATACGCTGTAGTTCCATGATTGCAGCCAGGCGAATTTTTTTCCGCCCACATTTGCATCCGCATGGAAGGTGCGCTCTGTTGCCGCGGAAGCAAACCTTGCGAAGGCTGAACCATTAAGAACAGGCTTTTCAGAAAATGAAAGCCGGGGCGACCGCGTCCTGAAATGGACCACGCCGCCGAGCGCATCGCTTCCGTACAGGGTTGATGCCGGGCCATATAGGACCTCTACACGTTCCAGCATGTTCTGGTCAACCGTGATGACGTTTTGCAGGTGGCCAGCGCGGTAGACCGCATTGTTCATCCGCACGCCGTCCACCACCAGCAGCACGCGGCTGGCTTCAAAGCCACGGATCACGGGGCTGCTTCCGCCCTGCTGGCTTTTCTGTACAAAAACATTTCCTGTCTGCTGCAGCAGGTCGCCGGTGGATGCCGCATTCGCTGAAGAGATCTGCTGCGCGGAGATGACATCGATCTTCTGCACGAGGTGCCTGCGTTTCTCGGCGAACTTGCTCGAATAGATCATCACCTCGTCCATTTCTTTTTGCGTGAGCGTGTCCTGCCCGGCCACGTCCTGCACGGCAATGCAACAGGAGAGAAAAGCAATGTACCTGGCGGCGGACCATTTTGGTTTCATATCAGCTGGTAAGGATGGTCCCGGTCATTTCTTCCGGTATGGGTAATCCCATCATGTGCAGGATGGTGGGAGCAATATCGGCAAGCTTTCCCGGCTGCACCGTGCCATTCCAGGTGTTGTCGATGATGAACAGCGGAACCGGGTTGGTAGTGTGCGCGGTATTCGGTGTTCCGTCTTCATTGATCATGTAATCTGCATTCCCGTGATCGGCTGTCAGGAACACGGTATACCCGTGTTCAAGCGCCGTGGTCACCACCGACGAAACGCATTGGTCAACGGTCTCCACCGCACGAATAGCTGCCTCCCATACTCCCGTATGCCCGACCATGTCTGCGTTCGCATAGTTCAGGCAAATGAAGGAGGCTTCGTCTTTTTTCAATGCTTCCACGATCGCGCTGGTAACCTCGGGCGCGCTCATTTCCGGCTGCATATCGTACGTGGCTACTTTGGGTGATGCGATCATGATGCGTTGCTCGCCTTCGAAAGGCCGTTCGCGTCCTCCACTGAAAAAGAAAGTAACATGCGGGTATTTTTCGGTTTCGGCAATGCGTATCTGTCGAAGCCCATGGCCGGCGATCACGTCACCGATCGTGTGATTCAGGTTGTCGTTCGTAAACATGACATGCACCTCGTTGAAAGTCGCATCATATTCAGTCATCGTGGTGTAATGAAGTTGCAGCGGCTTCATTTTATACAATGGGAATTCCGTCTGTGTAAGCGCCTTTGTGATCTCCCGGCACCGGTCCGTGCGGAAATTGAAGCAGACCACCACATCCCCGTCCTTTATCACACTGGCCGGCTGGTCTTTCCCGGTGATCACAATTGGCCTGATAAATTCATCGGTTATGTTCTTTTCATAGGAAGCTTCCACCGCCCTGACAGCATCAGCAGCCTTTTCACCATGACCGTTCACCATGGCATCATATGCCAATTGTACGCGTTCCCAACGGTTATCGCGGTCCATGGCGTAATAACGGCCGCAAACGGTGGCGATTTTTCCAACGGTGGCGTCCATATGCTGTTGCAGTCGTCGCAGGAATCCAGCGCCGCTCCTGGGGTCGCAATCGCGGCCGTCCATGAACGCATGCACCCGCACGTCACGGAGGTCGTGCTGGTGACAGACATCGAGAATTGCCTCCAGGTGGTTGATATGGGAGTGCACGCCGCCATCGCTTACGAGTCCGATGAGGTGTAATGGTTTCTGGTGGTCGCGTGCGTACGCAACGGCCTGGAGGAGTGCGTCGTTTTTGGCGAAGGATCCGTCCCTGATCGCTACGTTGATCCGCTGCAGTTCCTGGTAAACAATGCGGCCCGCGCCCAGGTTCAGGTGACCCACTTCCGAATTTCCCATCTGTCCTTCCGGCAGTCCGACGGCCTCCCCGGAAGTTGTTAACGTGGTGTTAGGATAACGCGCATACAGGCTGCTGACAAAGGGGGTACGGGCATGCCGGATGGCGTCCGAAGCTTCGACCCTGCCGTGCGCCCAGCCGTCCATGATGATCAAAATCGCTTTTTTTGCTGGTGTCATTTGCTGATAATCAGGGTGGCAAAGCTATTAAATCGTAAAGGTTTTGTTTATTTTGAGTAGATATTGTTCACCCCGGCACTATGGCACATTTTTCGATCTTACCGGGCGAAACAACACCATTTTTATGCAAAAGATAGCTACCCTTTCCATTTTAGCCCTGTTCCTGGTCCTGGGTGCCTTTCGCCCGGCGAACGGGCTGGAGGATGTTATCCAGGCATTGCGTACGGGGAATGCAACAGAATTATCTAAATATGTAGATGATAATATTGAGATCTCGCTTCCGGACAGGAGTGATACGTACAGCAGGGCGCAGGCCAATGTGATCCTAAGGGATTTCTTCAGCAACAGCGGTGTCCGTGGATTTGAAGTAATGCACAAGGGTGACAACGGCGGCAGCAAGTTCTGTATCGGAACGCTGCAGACGCGCGGCGGAAACTACCGCACGACCGTTTTAATGAAAACAAAAAGTGGCCGGCAACTGGTCCGGGAAATACGGTTCCAGCCGGTTTAAGACATACCTCCTCCGGGAGGTTTTTTTATGTCAATATTTTTCTCCGTTTACTGCCTGACACCTACCTCTAATTCCTCCCCGTTGTTGGTTTGGCGGGCCGACTTGCTAAATTTGTCGCATGACTGATTTTGACGCGCGCCTGAACAGGCTGGTGGATGCAGCATTGCAGGAAGACGTTGGTGATGGTGATCATTCCACGCTGTCGTGTATCCCGCCGGACGTAAAGGGCAGGGCAGTCCTGAAGATCAAGCAGGATGGCATCCTGGCCGGTGTGGAAGTGGCTGAAAAGATCTTCCGCTACCAGGAACCTTCGGTCGTGTTCGAAAAGCACCAGATGGACGGGGAAACCATGCATGCGGGAAATACCGCCTTCGAGGTGGAGACATTTGTTCATACCATACTGAAATTGGAAAGACTTGTACTGAACTGCATGCAGCGCATGAGCGGTATCGCCACCCTGACAAGGCAATACACCGAAAAACTCAGTGGCTACAGGACTAAATTGCTCGACACGCGCAAAACGACACCGAACTTCCGGCTGCTGGAAAAGGAAGCGGTGCGGATCGGCGGTGGCATCAATCACCGTTTCGGCCTTTTCGACATGATCATGCTGAAGGATAACCACATTGATTATTGCGGAAGCATCGAGGAAGCGATCCGCCGTGCGCATGCCTATGTGCAGGAAAAGCGCCCGGGCCTGCAGATAGAGGTGGAGACGAGGTCAATTGAGGATGTGAAGCGCGCGGTAGACGCAGGCGCCGGGAAGATCCACCGGCTGATGCTGGATAATTTCAGGCCGGAGCAGATCACCGAGGCGCTGCAGGTCATCAACGGCCAGTTTGAAACGGAGGCGAGCGGCGGCATCAACCTGGACAACGTGGAGGCCTATGCAGCCACGGGTGTGGATTATGTCAGCGTCGGCGGGCTGGTACACCAGGCACGCAGTCTTGACCTCAGCCTCAAAGCCGTAACATT
>DASUVB010000314.1:0-3301 GCA_036373835.1 Flavisolibacter sp.
GGCAACGAGTGACAGGATCGAGATACCGATCACGATCGGGACAAAGATGCCCGAGATCCTGTCGACCAGTTTCTGAACCGGCGCCTTGGAACCCTGTGCCTGCTGCACCATTTTGATGATCTGCGCCAGGAGCGTGTCGGCGCCCACCTTTTCAGCGCGGTAGCGGAAACTGCCCTTCTGGTTGATCGTTCCTGCAAAGACCTTCGCACCAGCCAGTTTTTCGACCGGGACGGGCTCCCCGGAGATCATGCTTTCGTCGACGAAGGACGCGCCTTCGGTAACGGCGCCGTCAACTGCGATCTTTTCGCCGGGCCTTACCTGTATGACATCATTCACTACTACTTCCTCGATGGGTACTTCCATCATATGTCCTTCGTGACGGATCACTGCCACGGTCTTTGGCTGGAGGCCCATGAGTTTTTTTAATGCGGAAGATGTTGAAGCCTTTGCTCTTTCTTCCAGCAGCTTTCCCAGCAGGATGAATGCAATGACCACCGACGCCGCTTCGAAATACACATGCGCATGCAGCCCGCGTTCGTGCCAAAAGGAAGGATAGAGCGTATTGAAAACGCTGAACAGGTAGGCGATGCCGGTACTGAGGGCTACAAGCGAATCCATATTTGCCGAACGGTGCCTGGCCTGCTTTACGGCGTTCACGAAAAACTGCCTGCCGAAAACCAGCACCACCGGTGTGGCCAGTGCCCACATGATGTATTCGGCATACGGAATATTCATGAAGAACATGGCGATGACCACCAGTGGAACCGACGGCGCCACCGACCATACCGTCCGCGACTTCAGCTGTTGAAGTTTAACGCGGTGCAGCTCCTCCAATGTAACAGCAGCCTCTTTCGAATCATCGACCACAAGGTCATAACCTATGGACTGCACGGTTTTCTTTATTTCCTGCGGTGTGATCAGCGACGGTATGTATTCGACATTTACCGAGGAGCCGGCAAAATTCACCGCGGCTGACACCACGCCCTTACCCGAGCGCACCATGGTTTCCACGCTGACGGCGCACGATGCACAGCTCATGCCGGTGACGGGAAATGTTTGCTTTACGGTAGTGACGTCATAGCCCAGGTCCCGGATGGCGTGAACCGCCTTTGGCAAAACTTCGGGAATGTCGTCAGAGGTCACAACCGCCTGGTGGTTATTGAGCTCGACCTTGTGCTGCGTGATGCCCGGGACCTTCGACAGTCCCTTATCCACGATCAGCGCACAATGCTCGCTATCGACTCCTTCGAGGGGTATTTCTATGGTGTTGTTGTGATCCATGTTGCTGTTTGAAGTACAAAGGTGCAACACCTTTCACGCCTCACTGTTACAACAGTTTGTATATCTGTTGTACTTATTTGCACCATGGCCGGCAAGAATGAAAGCTGGATCAGAAGGTGATACGATCCAACGGCCGTCGGTGTGAAGGGCCCATTTTCCTGAAATCGGTGGGTGTCATTCCCGTTACCTTTTTGAACTGCGAGGAAAGGTGCGCCACGCTGCTGTACCCGAGCTTCCACGAGATCTCGCTCAGCGTAAGTTCGTCATATACCAGCCATTCCTTGACCTTTTCTATTTTCTGCAGGATAAAAAATTGCTCGATGGTGATCCCCTCCACCTCTGAAAACAGCCGGCTGAGCTTGGGGTAATCCCGGTGCAGGTTCTTGGTAAGATATGTAGTGATGGAAAAATGTTCCTCGATCTCGCCGGATTGAACTTTACCGATCAGCAGCGTCTTAATCTTTTCAATGAGGCGGCTGCGGCTGTCGTCCAGAACTTCGAAACCCTGGTGCGCCAGCGCGGCCTCAATTTCCTGCATTACGGCTGCCGGTATGGGCTGCTCCACGCGCACTTCACCGATCGTTACCTCTGCCGGGAGAATGCCGGCCTGTTCAAAAACCTGGCGGACGGCGGCAACGCACCGGTTGCACACCATATTCTTGACGGAAACGGTCACCATGCACCGAAGGTACTGTTCCATTTCAAACGGTGCGCGTTCACCGATGGGCACAAAAAACCCCGGTCTCCCGGGGCTACTCACAAAAGCAAAAAAGTTTAATAACCGTTATTGCTGAAACCACCACCGCTGAAGCTTTTGCTGCGGAAGCCACCAGAGCGGGCCGGCTTGTCTTCTTTTGGCTTGGCTTCCATCACGCGGATGGTCCTGTTCTCAACTGATGCCTGGTCCAGTTCTGCAATCGCTTTCTGCGCTGCTTCATCATCCGGCATTTCAACAAATCCGAAACCACGGCTCTTACCCGTGAATTTGTCGGTAATTACTTTGGCAGAAGAAACTTCGCCATACTCAGCAAAAAATTCCCTGAGGTCTTCATCCTGTACGTTGAAGCTCAGATTCGAAACATAAATGTTCATACTTTCTTTTTAGAAATTAAAATGATTGAGACGGGCAAGAAAGCAAGGTGAAACTAACAGCGGAAAAAAGGCAGTTTATTCAACACTTAACCAAATGCGATGCTCAAATAACGGTGCGAAGATAGGGGAAATGGAAATGCAACCTCAACCGGGATTGTTAAGTTATTTCACGTAAACGTTTAAGATAGAACGGTTAAGCTTCCATCCGGAGGGCGTCACGGGGTAAAGCAAATTGCGCCCCGCAGCGTGGCTGCAGACACTTATCCACATCATTACTGACTTTTTGTGAAAAGCTGTGAGTTTCCGTGGACAAATTTGCAACTACTTAAAAATCATATGACTGCGGGAGGCAATAGACCGGCCAGGCAGCGGCTGGCATTGCTTTTTTGTAACTTCCTGCATGAGCCACCCAAGACACCGGGCCAAAACAGATGCGAAAAAGAATCTTTCCTCCCTGAAGAAGCTGCCAGCGCGGAAGGGTGCCGGAACGAAAAAAAATCCCGAAGAAATTGTCATTGATCATGCCCGTGTAGGGAACAGGCAGCAGTACAGCAGCCTGCTGGAACTGCTGAAACGCACACTGACGCGTTCCGTAACGGCTCCCATGCCTTTACAGGTGAAGCCCATGCTGGCGACGCCGGTCGATGAGCCCTTCAACGATAAGGATTGGCAGTTTGAACTGAAACTCGATGGCTACCGCGCGCTGGCTTACATCAACCACGGCAAAGTGGACCTGCGTTCCAGAAATCATCTTTCCTTCAACAAAAAATTTACCGATATATACGATGCCCTCCGCGAATGGAACATCAGTGCCGTGGTAGACGGGGAGATCGTTGTTTTGAATGAAGAAGGACGCCCGGATTTCAGCGCCATCCATGACTGGGACAAGCGAAAGGAAGGGCAACCTGCTTATTATGTTTTCGACCTG
>DASUVB010000315.1:0-2747 GCA_036373835.1 Flavisolibacter sp.
GGCGAACCATGGCCAGTGCCGTCGCTACTACCATGACGTTGTAGGCTGCAACAGCCGGCTGGATACCATCCAGGCAGCAGTGCTGGGTATCAAGCTGCGCTACCTCGACGCGTACATTGACGCCCGGAGGGCAGTGGCTGACTATTATGATGCTGCTTTTGACGGTCATCCAAAGATCACCACGCCTTACCGCGCACCATACAGCAGGCACGTGTTTCACCAGTACACCCTGGTCGTGGAGGGAGTTGACCGGGATGCCCTGCATGCGTATCTTGCACAGCACAATGTGCCTTCCATGATCTATTATCCCGTTCCTGCGCATCGCCAGAAGATGTTCAGCCATTTTGGATCAGAGGAAACGGAACTTCCAGCGACGGACTGGCTCACGGGGAAGGTCATTTCGCTGCCCATGCACACGGAGCTGGATGAAGAACAATTGGCGTTTATTACCTCGAATGTGCTTGCTTTCGTCAACAATAACTAATTATGAAAATTGCAGTTGTAGGTACAGGATATGTCGGGTTGGTTACGGGAACGTGCCTGGCTGAGACCGGAAATCACGTGACCTGTGTCGACATTGATGCGAAAAAGGTGCAAATGCTCCAGGAGGGACAGATCACGATCTATGAGCCTGGCCTGGAAAAGCTTTTTGAAAGAAACATCAAGGAAGAAAGACTGGCCTTCACCACGAGCCTTCCCGATGGACTTGCAGACGCAGAAATTGTTTTTCTTGCGCTTCCTACGCCTCCCGGTGAGGATGGTTCGGCCGACCTGAAATACATCCTCGGCGTTGCGGAGGAGATCGGCAAGCACATTACCGACTATAAGGTTATTGTAGATAAGAGCACCGTCCCGGTAGGCACGGCGGAAAAAGTGTCGGCTGCCATCGCAAAAAATTACAGCGGCGCGTTTGATGTAGTATCCAATCCCGAATTTCTCCGTGAAGGGGTTGCGGTCGAGGATTTCATGAAACCGGATCGCATTGTGCTGGGAACAACATCTGAAAGGGCGCGCAAAATACTGACTGAGCTGTATGCTCCTTACGTGCGCCAGGGTAACCCGGTCATTTTCATGGATGAACGTTCAGCGGAATTGACGAAATACGCGGCAAACGCATTCCTTGCTACCAAGATTTCATTCATGAACGAGATCGCGCTGATGTGCGAAAAGCTCGGTGCCGATGTTGACATGGTGCGGAAGGGCATCGGCAGTGATGAGCGCATTGGCAGGCGTTTCCTGTTCCCGGGAATCGGGTATGGAGGAAGCTGCTTCCCGAAAGACGTAAAAGCGCTGATCTTTTCGGCAGGTGAAGCGGGGTATGATTTCAGGATCCTCAATGCTGTCAGCAAAGTGAATGAAAGACAGAAACTGCACCTGGTGCACAAGATCTCGCGGTATTTCGGTGAGCTGCGGGGAAAGCATTTTGCAGTGTGGGGTCTTGCGTTCAAGCCCAATACCGATGACATCAGGGAGGCGCCGGCGCTGGATATTATCGGGGCGCTGCTGGAGGCGGGAGCGACGGTGTGCGGTTACGATCCTGAAGCAACGGGTAATGTGAAGCAGCTCCTGGGCGATCGCATTTCTTATGCCGCCACGCAATACGAATGCCTGGAGGGCGCGCACGCGCTGATCATCGCCACCGAGTGGAATGAGTTCCGTACGCCGGACTTCGACAAGATCATGTCATTGCTGAAGGAGCCCGTGATCTTCGATGGCCGGAATGTTTTTGACGTGCAGCAAATGGAGCAGAAAGGATTCCATTATGAAAGCATCGGCCGGCCGCTCGTTAACCAACCTGCTGTCAAATCATGAACAATAAAAGAGTTTTAATTACCGGTGCGGCGGGCTTCCTGGGCTCGCACTTGTGTGACCGTTTTATTAAGGAAGGATATTCCGTGATCGGCATGGACAACCTGATCACGGGGAGCCTGCGCAACATCGAGCACCTCTTCCGGCTCAAAGAATTCGAGTTTTACCACCATGATGTAACGAAGTTCATTCATGTTCCCGGTGACCTCGATTACATCCTGCACTTCGCCTCGCCTGCAAGCCCCATCGACTACCTGAAGATCCCGATACAGACGCTGAAGGTGGGAGCAATGGGTACCCATAACTGTCTCGGCCTGGCCAAGGCTAAAGGCGCAACGATCCTCGTAGCGTCCACCAGTGAAGTGTATGGTGATCCGCTGGTGCACCCGCAGCCGGAGGAATACTGGGGCAATGTAAACCCGGTAGGACCCCGTGGCGTGTACGACGAGGCCAAGCGTTACATGGAGTCGATCACCATGGCCTACCACAATTTCCATGGCGTTTCCACCCGCATCGTCCGGATCTTCAATACCTACGGACCACGCATGCGGCTGAATGACGGCCGCGCGCTCCCTGCTTTTATCGGCCAGGCGCTCCGCGGTGAGGACCTGACAGTTTTTGGTACCGGTGAGCAGACCAGGTCATTCTGTTACGTGGATGATCTGGTGGAAGGGATCTACAGGCTGCTGCTCAGCGATTACCATCTCCCCGTCAACATCGGCAACCCCGACGAAATAAGCCTGCTTGATTTTGCAAAGGAAGTGCTGTCGCTCACAGGCAACAAGGTAAACATCGTGTACAAGCCGCTGCCTGTAGATGACCCGAAGCAGCGCCAGCCTGATATTACCAAGGCACGCAGGCTGCTGGGGTGGGAACCATCGGTGAAGAGGCGCGAAGGACTTGCCGCCACGTACGACTACTTTCGCTCCTTACCCAGG
>DASUVB010000316.1:0-2444 GCA_036373835.1 Flavisolibacter sp.
CTGAACTATTTCAATGATTTCGATACGCCCGTAGTGTTTCCCAATGGAAGCACCCCGTACCGGAAGATCATCATGGTATTCACGCTGGGAAAATACCAGTGTCCTGCCGGCACACAGTACTGCGGCGACTGGGATTACACCATCCAGAATTTCCTGATGACACCCACGGACACATTCGAGCTGGCGCGGCTGATCACGCCTTACGCAAATGCCAGCTACCCGCGCACGCCCTGGGACTGGAAGGAGCGTTACTATTTCGATGTTACGGAATTCTATCCCTACCTGAAGAACAATGCGGTCATCCGGCTGCGCTATCATAATTATTCGGGAGGATTTACTGGTAATATCCGTTTTGCATTTATTGAAGGCACGCCGCCGCGGCCGGTTACAGGCATCACAAAGTTGTGGAGCGGTGCGTTCAATTACGGCGACGTCAACAACCCGATCGAGAACAAGGTTGCTGCTATAAATATTACGGCACCGGCGGGAACCACCTCCGCTGAAATGCGATTCACTGTGACAGGTCACGGAGCGGACAACAATGGCTGCTCGGAGTTCTGCAGTCGCTATTACCGGGTAAAGCAGAACAGCAATGTGCTGGTGCAGAAAAATATCTGGAAGGACGACTGCGGCTACAATGACCTGTATCCACAGTCGGGAACGTGGATCTACAACCGCGCCAACTGGTGTCCCGGCGAACAGGTGCTTCCCGCACGGCATGCATTCACAGGCATCACTGCCGGGAGCAGCTATGCGGCCGATGTGGATTTCCAGGAGTATACCGTTTCGGGTTCCGGCAATCCATCCTATATCGTTTCAGGTATGATGGTGCATTACGGCGACTACGCCTTCGCGGTTGATGCGTCTCTAGAAGAAATTATCAGCCCGACGGACTACGAAGGGAATTTCCGATCGAATCCAACCTGTGGGAAACCGGCGGTCCGCGTAAAAAATACAGGCAGCACGGCCATCAATTCTGTTACGTTCCAGTATGGGGTTAACGGTTTGCCGCTGCAGACGTACACAGCGTCGGGACTTACGATCTTCCCCAATGGCGAGCAGCTGATCACACTTCCGGAGATCCCCGGTATGGCGGGAATGAACGCCAGCAGCAACGCCACATTTTCTGTGAACATACAGCAGGTGAACGGCGGGGCTGATCCGCATTCCCACAATAATGCATTGACAAGCGTTTTTTCCACTGCTCCGATTTGGCCTGCTCAATTCAATATGGTGATGAAGACGAACAATCTGGGAACGCAAACGCGGTGGCGCATCGAAGACCTGGCAGGGAATGTCATCATCCAGCGCAACCCGGTATCGCCCCAGACGACGCATAACGACGCAGTGCCGGCACTGTCCAATGGTTGCTATCGCCTTGTGGTTACCGATGACGGCTGTGACGGTTTATACTGGTGGGCCAATGCAGGTTCCACCGGCACGGGCTGGATTTACGCGCAGGAAAGCAACGGTTCCATCCTCCCGTTCACGAATGGTTTACCGTCGTATCCCAGCGGGCAGTCGCAGGATTTTGGTTGCGGCTTTACCCAGTATTTCCGCGTAACAGCCGGCGTTCCAACGCCCGTGCATACCGTGCGGACAGGTAACATGGAACTATCCGTCAATCCCAGCCCGTTCACCAGCAGCCTGCATGTGACCATCGGTTCACTGCGCCCGGCGCCGGCACGTGTTTCCTTATACGACGCCAGGGGAACGAAGCTGCGGGTGAAGTTGCTGCACCTGGTGAACGGCCTGAACACGCTGCGTTTTGAACAGCTGGATGGACTTCCGGCGGGTACCTACCTCGTTACAGCAGAAGCTGCGGGTGGGACGGTCACGGAAAAAGTAATTAAGCAGTGAGACAATTTGGCAATTGATGTTGAAAGTTAAAGGTTCCTCAGTAAAATATTGGAGTACTCCATTCGCACGTCAGGTCGGATTTGGTCCGGAAGCTCAAATCGGGAAAAGCGGAGTACTCCTTTTCTTTTCGTTGCATTTTACGTCCTCCTGACATTTGTCAACTTTTGTCTGCACGCACCGCTTTACTTTTCCGGCGATGATCCATCCCGCACTTCTGGAGCCGCGCAGCATTGCCATCATCGGTGCTTCTAACGACCTGTCGAAACCCGGGGGCAGGGTGTTGCACAATATCATATCGCACGGTTATGAAGGACAGCTTTATGGCGTGAATCCTAAGGAACATCAGGTCCAGGGGGTGGCATGCTTCCCGGATGTCACAGCGTTGCCGCAGGCAGACTGCGCCATCATCGCTATTGCGGCTCCATTTGTGGTCCCTGCCATGGAAGTACTGGCATTTCAAAAGAACTGCAAGGCTTTTATTCTTTTTACGGCCGGGTTTAGCGAAACAGGTGAGCCGGGCAGGGCACTCGAAGATCGCTGCGTCCAGATCGCGAACGAGGCAGGCGCCACGCTGATCGGTCCGA
>DASUVB010000317.1:0-2655 GCA_036373835.1 Flavisolibacter sp.
TAGGTTTGCGGAGCACATTAGATACGACCAAACTTCATGGTAGCTGGATGTTCGAGCGGATCCAATTCCTGGTGGCGATGAGCGATTCACGGAAGTTTTGGACAAATTGAAAGGACATTTCGTAACAATGGAACGGGATGGAAAATTTGAGTCCTACATCGTCAAAGGTCATTCTCGAACTTCTTTTCACCGCGGTACCTACCGATGGGCGGAATTGCCGTTTCTTAAACAGGACGATTTAGAAGTGGAGGTGATAAGACTCGACGATCAGTATTTTGTGGTAAATATCGACGACGAAATGATCCTGTATTACCGGCGTGTGCCCTCCACGAAATGATTGTGTCACGGTACAAAAATTTTCTTATCAGCCTGTAGCAAATTGTGTCAGTATCTTATATAGAGATAAACACCTGGTCGAAGAAAAAGTCGAAGCCGCCGGATTGCTGCCAGTAGCCCTTGTCACCTAAAAATTCACCGAATAGCTCAACCCCTTAAAGCGCGGGTTCACGATGCTGTTGCTCACCGAACCAAAACGGTAGCTGAAGCCCAGCCCCAGGTTGTACTCGAAGGAGGACAGCAGCTCGCGGTTGTTGGTGAGCAGCTGGTCGCGCGTCACCGCCCCCTTACGCAGCGTGATCTGGTCCTGGATCAGCCCATAATAGCCATAGATGCCGAAGTTCAGGCCCTTGGTGATGCGCCAGCTCACGGCCCCGTTGAACGACAGGTTGTTCTTTTCAAAATCATCGAAATAATTCGACCAGAACACGCCCAGGTTCACATTGCCCCAGGGCTTGTTGAACGACGTGATCATGTACAGCGACTGCTGCACCTGGAACTCCTCCGTTTTGAAAAAGATGGTCGTGTCGTAGTACCGGTTGTACACCGGTCCTACGAAGTACTGCACCACGATGCGCTGGTTGTTGAACTTCTCGTACGGGAAGATGCTGTATTCCAGCCGCGGGCGCAGGGTGAACCCCGTGCGGATGTTGCGGAACAGGCTGTTCTGGTACGAGGACGAAATGCCATAGGACCAGTGGCTGTTGATGGCCCGGGCCACGCTCACGCCGCCGCTGTAATTCTTCTGGTCGAACCGTATCTCCTCGTTGTCCTGCTTGAAGATGGTGCGGTTGCGGTCGAGCGACAGGTTGAAGCTGATCTTCCAGGTCTCGGTTTCCTGCGTGGCGTTCACGTAGCCATACAGGTTGCTGGAGCGGTTGTTCTGGCTGCCGTTGAAGCTGCCGCTGGATCCGAACTGGAACACCCAGTAGTTCCAGGGGTCTTTCTGGCGGGGCGCGGTGGCCGCGATCTCGATAGCCGCGTCGGACAGGGTGATGCCCAGGTGGTCGGCCATGGGCGTTTTCGCAATGAAGCGCACCAGTCCCAGCTTCAGGTACTGCACCATCTTCTTCCGCTGGTCATCGCTGGTGGTGGTGGGGTCGTTGAAATAGGTCAGCGTGTCGGATGCTCCCTGGAAGTTGCGCAGCCCCAGGAAGATCACCTGCGCCTGCACGCCGCCGCTGGAGCTGTTCTGCGTGTTCACCTGCACGTGCACGTCCGCGTCGAAGCGGTCGCGCACGAACGACACCATCTTCAGCTCCGAACGCACGAAATCAAAGTCGCACAGCCATCCCTGGGTGCAGTCGAGGAACACCCGGACCTTGTCGACCGGGGACTGGCAAAAAGCGGTGAGGCAACAGAACAGCACGAGGGCGGTGCCCGCAATTTTTCTCATGTGGCGTGGTTAAGGCGCTAAAATAGGAAATGGCGGGACTGGAAGCGATTGAGAATGAGGAGCGGAATGGATTTATGTTGAGAGGAAGCGCGGGGAACAGAGCGAGTGCGGGAAACAGGGTGAGAGCGGGAAACAGCGCGAGTGCGAGAAACAGGGTGAGAGCGAAAGGATAGAGCGGGAAACAGAGCGGGAGCGGGGGAATGGGCAGGGGGACGGGCACAAAAAAAAGTTGATCGTTTGGGAAGCCGCAGGTTCTTGATGGGAATTGGATTTTGGAAAAACTTACTGGACGGTCAGGATATTGGACTGCGCGGCTTGCTGTACAATCAACTTCTGGTACAAAGCTATCAACAGGGGGCGCCCGGGGCAAGCGCGAAACCGCCCGTTTTCCCGGCTTCGGCATTTACTGCCGCACCCGTAGGTTTACGGTTCCGCCGATCGGAACTTCCCGGTCATCGTAAAATATTTGGAAACTTTCTTAGTAATCGTACTTTTCGCAAACAGAAATCACGTAGTATTACGTAAGAATTCTTCCAGGTTTTTATCAAATTGCACCTGGTTTTAAACCATCCATAACTGTCTAAAAACTCCTTATGAAAAATCTTGACACAACTGTCATAAAAGTCGCCATCGCCGACGACCACGCACTTTTCCGTACCGGCGTCAAGACCTCACTCTCCACCCGCAGGGATATACAAATGATCGCTGAAGCCGAGAACGGCATGCAGCTCCTGAACCTCCTGAAGCATATGAAGCCCGATGTGGTCCTGCTGGACATCCACATGCCCATCATGGACGGCTATGCCACGCTGCCGGAGATCAAGAAGCTGTACCCCGAGATCAAGGTGATCATGCTGTCGATGAATAATGACCCGTCCATCATTACCAAGATGATGGAGATCGGGGCCAATTCCTACCTGACC
>DASUVB010000318.1:0-4276 GCA_036373835.1 Flavisolibacter sp.
TGCTGCCACGGGCGGTGCAGTACGCATTTCCACACAACAGCTTTCCGCTGGGGGCGGTCCATGAATTCCTGTGCCCAAATTTCCCGAGCGAAGCTGCTACCAGTGGCTTTATTGCTGCCATACTTTCCTCAATGATGCGACAGGGCCGCACAACCATCTGGATCGGCAGCGGGCTCACTATCTTTCCTCCTGCCCTCAAAGCATTCGGCATTGCACCCGAGCACATCATTTTCATCCGTCCCCGCAAAGAAAAAGACCTGCTGTGGATCGTGGAAGAAGCCCTGAAATGCAGCAGCCCGGCCGCTGTAGTGGCGGAACTGGAGCAGCTCGACTTTACATCTTCCCGCCGCTTGCAATTGGCCGTAGAAAACAGCCAGGTGACCGGCTTCCTGGTGCGGCGCCATCCAAAAAATCTTGCAACGGCATGCATCGCGCGCTGGAGCATTGCTCCTTTACCCAGCATTCCCATGAATTCCTTGCCTGGTGTAGGCATACCTGCCTGGAAGGTCGATTTGCTCAAAGTGCGGAACGGGCGTCCCGGCAGCTGGCAGTTGCAGTGGCAAGATGGGCGATTACGTGCAATTCCTGTATTCACGGACATCCATGTCGAACCGCACAAAAAAGCAGGGTAATGCCACGGTTCGTATCCATATGGTTCCGTTACCTGCAGACGGACTGGTTTTCGCGTCGGCATCCCGCATTGGCGGAAGGTCCATTGGTAGTGCGGGCTTCTTCACATGGCCGCATGATCATTACGGCTGCAAATATGCATGCCGTGCAACAGGGCATCGTTCCCGGAATGGTGCTGGCTGATGCGCGCGCACTCCTTCCCCGCCTCGAAGTGGTGGATGAAAAGCCCGGTCTTCCCGAACGGTTATTACGCCGGCTGGCGGAATGGTGCATCCGCTTTACACCCGCAACATCGATCGATCTTCCCGACGGACTGCTGCTGGATGCCACCGGCTGTGCACACCTGTGGAGTGGAGAACAGCAATACCTGTCTGCCATCAGGGAAAAGCTGCGGCAACTGGGGTTCGAAGTGCGCATAGCCATGGCCGATACTATCGGTGCCGCATGGGCTGCAGCCCGCTTCGGCGAACAGGCAGTTACCATCATCCCGGAAGGTTTGCATGTTGCTGCATTATCATCACTGCCGCCTGCTGCTTTGCGTATCGATACGGATGTGGTGGTACGCCTGCACAAGCTGGGACTGCAGCACATTGGTGATGTCTACCACATCCGGCGCGCTTCGCTGCGACGACGCTTTGGGTCGGCTTTCCTGCAACGGCTCGACCAGGCGCTGGGCAGCACAGAAGAAAGAATCCAGCCGGTGATGCCCCCTGCAACCTGGTTTGAGCGGCTTCCCTGCCTCGAGCCCATCATTACCGCCAACGGGATCTCCATTGCACTGGAACGCCTGCTGGATGCATTGTGCCGCAGGCTGCAGCAGGAAGAAAAAGGCTTGCGGCAGGCACGTTTTTTAGCATACCGCACGGATGGAAATGTGCAGCAGCTTGAAATCGGCACCAGTCGTCCTTCCCATCATGCGAAGCATCTGTATAAACTTTTCGAGAACAGGCTCGCTGCCATCGAACCGGCACTGGGCATTGAATTGTTTATCCTGGAAGCACCCCTGGTGGAGGATCATTCACCGACGCAGGAAAAGATATGGGAAGTAAAAGGTGGATTGCAGGATCAGCGCCTGTCCGAACTGCTCGATCGCGTGGCAGGACGTATTGGTGCGGACAGGGTGTACCGCTATCTGCCTGCAGAACATTTCTGGCCGGAACGTTCTTATAAAATAGCAGCCTCACTGACCGAGCTTCCTGCAACGGAATGGCGTGCTGCACACCAGCGGCCCATTCACCTGTTACCGGCGCCCCGGCGTATCGAAGTAACGGCACCGGTACCCGATTACCCGCCTATGCTGTTTCGCTACAAAGGCGTGCTTCATAAAGTGATCAGGGCCGACGGCCCGGAACGCATCGAACAGGAATGGTGGCTGCAGCAGGGCGCACACCGCGACTATTACTGCGTGGAAGACGAAGCCGGCTGCCGTTTCTGGGTATTCCGCGAAGGCCACTACGGGAGCGAGGAATGCAGGTGGTTTTTACATGGAATATTTTCCTGAATGGAGAATGGAGAATTGAGAATTGAGAATGGAGAATGAAAATCTAACCTTGCGAACTGCAAACTGCAAACTGCGAACTGCGAACTGCGAGCCGCGAACTGCGAACCGCAAACCGCGAACTGCAAATCGCGGAATGTTGAATGCTAAATTTTAAATGAAGGGACCTGGTTTATGAATAAAGATCTGGAAACAACTAAATGCCTAAAGGACTAAACAACTAAACGCCAAACATTGCGATATACAGAGCTGGATATAACAACCAACTTCACGTTCCTCCGTGGCGCTTCGCACCCGGATGAAATGGTGGACCAGGCTGCGGCATTGGGGTATAGTGCGATCGCGATCACTGACAGGAATACGCTGGCTGGGATTGTCCGTGCACACGCGGCAGCAAAGGACACCGGTGTGCGGTTGATCGTTGGCTCCCGGCTGGACCTGGTGGACGGACCCGGTCTGCTCGCCTACCCGGTCAATGCGCAGGGCTATTCGGACCTGTGCGAATTGCTCACGACGGGTAACATCCGCGCTGAAAAAGGCGAATGTCATTTGTATAAAGCCGATGTGTACAGCCGCGCGCGTAACCTGAAGCTGGCAGTGGTAAATGATACCGGGCTGGATGCGCAGTACCAGCTTGACGAAGCCTGGACACGATCCATTCATGAATACCGCGAAGCATTTGGCAGAAACCTGTACCTGGCGGCTGCGCGGAAATATGATGGCCAGGATGGCAAATACCTGCACCGTTTAGCGCAGGTTGCTGAACAGGCGGATATCCCGATGGTAGCTGTCAACCAGGTGCACTACCATGCCCCGGCGCGCCGCCCGCTCCAGGATGTGCTCACCTGCATCCGTGAAAAATGCACGATCCAGCAGGCAGGATTCCGGCTGCATGCCAACGCGGAGCGATACCTGAAACCCCTTGAAGAAATGGAACGGCTGTTCCGGCACTACCCGGACGCGATCGCCCGCACGCACGAGATCGCGGAAGCCTGCCGTTTTTCGCTTAACGAGTTAAAATATGAATACCCGCTGGAGATCACCAGTGAAGGAAGAACGCCGCTGCAGGAGCTCGAATACCAGGTGTGGTGTGGTGCTCATGAGATCTATGGAGATCACATCCCGGCAAAGGTCATCAGCAGCATCCGCCATGAAATGGCCTTCATTGAGGAAATGCAGTATGCTTCCTATTTCCTTACGGTGTATGACATCGTGAAATTCGCCCGCTCGCAGAACATCCTGTGCCAGGGCCGCGGTTCTGCTGCCAACTCCACCGTGTGCTTCTGCCTGGGCATCACTTCGGTGGATCCTACCAAGTTCGACCTGCTGTTCGAGCGGTTTATTTCGGCTGCACGGAACGAACCGCCGGATATCGATGTCGACTTCGAGCACGAGCGCCGCGAAGAGGTCATCCAGTACATCTACAACAAATACGGCCGCGACCGTGCCGCAATCGTCGCCACTGTCACGCAACAACACCACAAGGGTGCCATCCGTGATGTGGGCAAGGTGATGGGACTTTCCGTCGACACCATCAACCGACTGTCAGGTGCCGTATGGCATTTCACCGAGGAAGGATTCGATGAGAAGCTGGTCCTGGAGCAGGGACTGAATCCAAAAGATCCGCACCTGCTGCGGGTACTGGATCTTACGCACCAGTACATGGGCTTTCCGCGACAGCTGGGACAGCATACGGGTGGATTTGTGATCACGCAGGGAAAGCTGACACAACTGTGCCCTGTACTGAATGCGCGCATGGAAAACCGCACGTGCATTGAATGGAACAAGGATGACATCGACGCACTCGGCTTTCTGAAGATCGATGTCCTTGCGCTGGGCATGCTCACCTGCATCCGCAAAGCATTCGACCTGGTGCAGCAGCATTACGGGCGCCACCTGACGCTGGCCAGTATTCCACAGGACGACCCGGCAGTGTACGACATGATCTGTCATGCAGATACCATAGGCGTATTCCAGATCGAAAGCCGTGCACAGCAAAGCATGCTGCCGCGTCTCAGGCCGCGCAATTTTTATGACCTCGTGATCGAAGTGGCTATCGTACGCCCCGGGCCCATACAGGGCGACATGGTGCACCCGTACCTGCGGAGAAGGAATGGCCAGGAACCGGTGGAATATCCATCCAAAGAA
>DASUVB010000319.1:0-2259 GCA_036373835.1 Flavisolibacter sp.
GCAGCGTCCGCGTCTGGATCACCTGTGCTTCGTTGACCTGGTTGACAATTGTCTGGAAGCGCTGCAGGAAAACCGACGCCGATTTCCGGTCACCGATCCTGTAGGTCGTTCCAAGATGCAGGTTGATGTTCAGGAACGAGCTGTCCTTTCGGAACATGTCGAACGCAAACCGTACCCCGAAGGCACTGCGCATGATGAACGGCTGCTCGAACAGCAGGTTCAGTCGCGGGGACTTTTGCTGCAGCTGCTGCCACACCAGCCCGATCGTCTCCCCGTTCGAAAGCGAATTGCGCAGCAGTATGTTTACATCCGCTGTAATGACAAACTTCTTATCGGCAGCCTGGTCGCTGTTGGGCAGAAAACCAATAAGCGCATTCACCTGGCTGGACTTGCGGTTCTTCAGGTAAAGGTTCAGGACGGAGCCGGTACCGAGAAGGCTCAGGTCAAATGGCTTTTCCTCCTGTACATAAGTAAGCTCCGCGATCCGCGAGGAAATAGACAGCAGCTTCTTCTTGTTATAAAGGCTCCCGTTTTGAAGCTGCAGGTGCCGCTGCAGGAATTCATTGCTCACTTTTGCATCGCCATACACCCGGATGGAATCGATGCGGTACAGCGGACCGGGATTCACGCGCAGCAATGCATCCACACGGTTGCCGGAAATGGTGATGCTGTCGAGGAACACGCGGCCAAACGGGTGGCCGTACTCCTCCAGGTGATCCAGGATCCGTTGCTGCCAGGTGTTCAGTGTGTTGAAATCGACAGCGCCCCGGAAAACTTCCCCAGGCACGCGGATGGCCTGCATAATGGCCGCCGCAGCCGAATCGGGCGTTATGGCAGCCCATTCGTAACGCTCTCCTAAATAAAGTACAACGAATGCTTCGGCGGAATCTGCACGTATTTCGTCTATCGAAGCGGCCAGGAAGCCCGAATTCTTCAACTGTGCCGGCAGCCCGTTGATGTAGGAAAGCGCCGATGTACGGTCCGTGAACACGTTCTGAAGGGAAAGCCTGCCGTCAAGTTTAGCAGAGTCATTTTCGTCGTGCCGGTAATGCACGCGATACTCCTGTGCCGCCAGCGGGTACAGGAATGTTAAAAAGAAGTGCAGCGCAATGAGGTGCTTTACCTTCGCCATCCGGATAAAAATATTGTGTGCAACGTAAACCATAACGAAGTTGGCAGGAATTTATTTGCATATTCCCTTTTGTAAGCAGGCCTGCAGCTACTGCAACTTCCATTTTACCACATCGCTGCGGTACAAGGACGACCTTGTAGACGCCATGCTTACCGAGATCCGCCGGGAACAGCTGTACCTGGAACAGCAACTGGTTGAGACGATCTATTTTGGCGGCGGCACACCCAGCCTCCTGCCGACAGCCGACATCGAGCGCATTCTGGCCACTATCCACAAAAGTTACCGCGTATCTGCCGGCGCAGAGATAACGCTTGAAGCCAACCCGGATGACATTACCCGCGACAGGCTGCAGGAATGGAAGGATGCTGGTATCAACCGGCTGAGCATCGGGGTACAGTCGTTTTTTGAAGAAGAATTACGCTGGATGAACCGCGCGCACAACGTGAAACAGGCCAGGCAGTGTATTGAATGGACGCTGACCCGTGGGTTCAGCAACATCACCATTGACCTGATCTATGGATCGCCGCTGCTGACGGACAGCATGTGGAAACAGAATGTGGACCTGGCGCTGGAATACGAGATCCCACACCTCTCCTGCTATGCGCTGACGGTAGAAGAAAAGACCCCGTTGCATAAACAGATCACGCAGGCACGCAAACAACCGGTGGACAACGAGCGGCAGGCATCCCAGTTCCTGCTGCTGATGCAATGGCTTCGCGCCGCCGGGTATGAACACTACGAGGTCTCGAACTTTGCAAAGCCCGGGTTCCGGAGCCGTCACAATACCTCCTACTGGAAGGGCATTCCCTACCTCGGCATTGGTCCTTCGGCACATTCCTTCAACGGGATGGAACGGAGGTGGAACCTTCCCAATAACACCGCATATATCAGGGGCATGATGGAAGGACAGCCCGCGCGGAACGCCGAGCAGCTGTCGGATCGCGACCGAATGAATGAATTTATCATGATCAGCATGCGTACGATGGAAGGTCTGGACATGCAGCAACTGGAAGCGCGGTTCGGAAGCGCTGCCGCACGAAGGGTTGAATCCGCGGCCGTGAGATATATCAGTAACGGCCAGCTGATGCTAGCCGACCATGCCCTGCGGCTGACCGATACCGGTATGC
>DASUVB010000320.1:0-3299 GCA_036373835.1 Flavisolibacter sp.
CACCTGTTCTTCTGAAACGGTCGGGTGCACGAAATAGCCGCGGAACCAGAAAGGTGAAGTATTGCCGTCAAAAATATTCATCACGTTACCGGCGCGCAGCACATCTTCCAGGCCGTCCTGGTCATAGTAAGGCCGGGCGCGCGTATTGATCGTATCGATTGGCAGCGCGTAGCGGTTCATCGCGGGTGAAATGCCCGCATGCGTGAACAGCAGGTCACCGACTTTCTCAATGATATTCTTGGTGCGCAGCCAGCGGCCCAGCTCGGAATCGCGTGAATAGAATTCATAAAATTCGCGGCCCATCAGCGCGGCCACCTGCGTGTATTTAGGATGGGCATACCTGAAATCCTCCGAAAGGTTCATGATCTCGTGGTTGCCGAGGATCACATGCACATGCCCGCCCGCAGCCTTTGCTTCCTCTTCCAGCTTATACAAAAGCCACAGGCTGGCGGTTACTTCCCGGCCGCGGTCCACCATGTCACCCACCACAACAAGGTGCCCGTCGCCGAAGGTCCATTTGAACTGCCCGTCGATCACGCGTGCCGTAAGCAACAGTTTCTGCAGTCCGTCAAATGATCCTTCGATATCAGAAACCACCAGCAGTTTGTCTGAGGGCTTGTAAACGGACGGTTCCGGGGTCAGGCATGATTTCAGCGGAACATTGAAAAATGCATTTTTTGTATTTGGGACGCGCACTTTCACGGTGCGGGCCTTTGTTGTTTTGGAAACGCGGAACGAATCTTTTTCAGGCACACCGTTCTGAACACCTTCCACATACATAAAGTCGCCCTTGTAAAAAATGAACGGGCCGTCTGTAACAGAATCCTGGCCCAGGGCTGATAAAGCTGCAACAGAACTCATCATAAAAAGAAGTGACCTGATCATTATGGTAAGATACAAATTTTGCTACGGAAATCACCGTCCGCCCCGGCTTCGCGGCAGCTTCTTTAACTAAGGATAAACATCTGCTGTCTTCCTGCCACACGCGGCCGGCATATCATGCTTTTGACTGCAAATGATTTAGGTTTGCGCTATGTCAGGCTATTTTCAGAACAAGGTGGTGGCGGTAACCGGGGGCACCGATGGCATCGGTAAGGCCCTGGTGGATTTCCTGCTGGAACAGGGGGCGCGCGTGGCCACCTGCGGGCGCCAGCACGACAAACTGTATCGCCTCCAGTCCCAATACCCTTCGTACCCGCTGCATACCGTGGTGGCCGATGTAAGTAATGAGAACGACTGCCGTCACTTTATAGAATCGACCCTGAAAACCTTTGGAGGTATCGATGTGCTCATCAATAACGCAGGCATCTCCATGCGGGCCCTGCTTAAGGATACCAGCATTGACGTGATCCGCCGGGTGATGGACATTAATTTTTTCGGTACGGTCTATTGCACCAAGTTCGCGCTTTCTTCGCTGATCGAAAGAAAGGGGACGATCGTGGGCGTTTCCTCCATTGCAGGGTACCGTGGGCTCCCGGGCAGAAGTGGTTATTCCGCGTCGAAATTTGCGCTGCAGGGGTGGCTGGAAGCCATCCGAACGGAGTTGATGGATGATGGCGTTCACGTGATGTGGGTGTGCCCCGGGTTCACGGCGTCCAATATTCGAAACGCGGCGCTCAACCAGGAGGGCCAGGCGCAGGGAGAAAGCCCGCTCGATGAAGGCCGGCTGATGTCGGCCGAAGTGTGCGCCAGGCACATCCTGGACGCCATCCGGCACAAAAAAAGAACGCTGGTTCTCACTTTTAATGGCAAGCGAACAGTTTTCATGAATAAATTTTTCCCCGGACTTGCTGATAAACTTGTAAAAAAATTTTTCTTTAAGGACGGTAAACTTGTAAAATAGCCGGACAACCCGGTGCCGGTTTGATTGCGCAGGACATGCCCTTAATAACACTTACATCTGATATTGGCGAGCAGGACTACCTGGTAGGCGCGGTGAAAGGCCGGCTGTTGTGCATTAACCCGGATTTCAGGATCATCGACGTGACGCACCGCCTCTCTCCCTTCAATTACCCGCAGGCAGCGTATGTCTGCCGCAATGCCATCAAGAACTTCCCGGAATTCACATTTCATATTGTGCTGGTCAACCTGTTCGAATCGAAACCCGAGCAACTGCTGTTTGCGTTTCACAAGAACCAGTACCTGATCTGCGCGGACAATGGGCTCCTTGGAATGATCGCCGAGGAAAAGCCGGATATGGTGATCGGGATCCCAATGGAAAAGACCGCGATCAAAAATACATTGTTCTGCATGGATGTGGCAGCGAGGGCGATCATGCAGATGATCAATGGTGAACCGATCCATGCGATAGGAGTTCCGGATACCACGTACATGGAAAAAAACCCGCTGCGGCCGCTGCTGGGCGAGGACTGGATCGAGGGGCAGATCATCTTCATCGACAACTTCGAGAACGTGATCGTCAACATTACGCAGGAGCAGTTCGAGGAACAGCGCAAGGGGCGCCGGTTCAAGATCGTGTTCAAGCGCGACGAAATCATTGAACGCATCAGCGGATCCTATGCCGATGTGCCCCAGGGTGAAAAGCTGGTGCTCTTCAACAGCGCAGGCTATATGGAGATTGCCATTAACAAAGGGAATGCCGCCGGGCTGTTCGGGCTGCGCGGCTACAATGAGGCCAGCCACCAGGTTTCCAGCATGATGCAGAACCGCCTGTTTTACCAGACCGTCAAAGTTTTTTTTGAATGATCATCCGCATTGTCAAAATGGTTTTCCGCCCCGGCGAGGTGGAAGCTTTCCTTGAATTGTTCGAAGCCCGTCGTTCCCTGATACGAAACTTTGAAGGATGCACCCACCTGGCGCTGCTCCAGGACAAAAACCATCCCGCAACATTTTTTACCTACAGTTGGTGGGACTCGGAGGAACACCTGGAACAGTACCGACAGTCCCATTTTTTTGACGACACCTGGACACTCACGAAACAAAAATTTGCGGCACGGCCGGAAGCATGGACCTTAAACCAGTTGTTTGATGTCTGATGACAGTTAAAGGCGTTAAAGGTTAAAAGTTTCAGGTTTAATGAGTGGCGTTGGGCAGGTGCGGCGCGTTTTCGTACAATTCCCTTTAATTTAGCGCCTTACCTATTTTTGCACGGCCCGCAGCGCCGGCTAAAACCAACCACCACGTATGAATTTCAGAAAAGTCAACAACATTACCGGATGGATCGTCTTTGCCATTGCTTCATTTGTTTACATCGTAACAACGGAGAAATCCGGGAGCTTATGGGACTGCGGAGAATTCATTGCTGCCTGCTACAAGGTGCAGATGCCCCACCCGCCCGG
>DASUVB010000321.1:0-5110 GCA_036373835.1 Flavisolibacter sp.
AAACTGGAAATTGCGCTATGACGAATAAGAGTAATTATTTATTTTAGCGCACCACTCAAGGCAATTTTCCCTTAAAATCCGGTTCTTGTAAAAACCATAAATATATGGGATCAACTTCGCAGCTGTGTAAGTATCCCGTTGTATTTAACTAAACCCACACTTCTTTATGAAGATATTTTGCGTCGGAAGAAATTATGCAGATCATGCATCTGAGCTTGGCAATGACATACCTGATGAGCCTGTGATTTTCATGAAGCCAAAAAGTGCGTTGCTCCAGCCTCACACTCCGTTTTACTATCCTGAATTTACGAACGAGCTCCACTATGAGTGTGAACTCGTACTGCGCATTTCCAAAAATGGAAAGTACATACAGGACAAATTTGCCAGCAAATACTACGATGCCATCACGGTTGGAATTGATTTTACCGCCCGGGACATCCAGAACGAGCTGAAACAGAAGGGCCTTCCCTGGGAGAAAGCCAAGGCATGGGATAACTCCGCGGTGATCGGCAAATGGAAGCCCGTGGCAGAGTTCAAGAACAAGAAAGATATCGGCTTCTCTTTTTTTAAAAATAAGGAACAGGTCCAGGCCGGAAACTCAAAGGACATGCTGTTCGACTTTGACTACCTTGTTTCGTATATCTCCAATTTCTTTTCTGTCAACATCGGTGACCTGATCTTCACCGGAACACCGAAGGGTGTGGGCGAGATCGTTGTCGGTGATGAGCTCGAGGCTTGCATCGGCGACCAGTCGCTGCTCACCCTGGAAGTGAAGTAGGCGGTGTTCCGCAGCCAATTACCTATCGGGGCGCTGCCACCGGGCGAAACCTTATTTTTGCGGACATTCAACAAAAATGGATCGAAACTTACTGCTGCATACGTACCGACTCATGTACAGCGCTAAGGTGATGGCCGAAACCTATGAAGCAAACCGGCAGATTACCAAATATGTTCACTCCACTTCCCGCGGACATGAGGCCATCCAGCTGGCCACGGCACTGAACCTGCTTCCCCAGGACTGGGTCAGCCCGTATTACCGCGACGAAAGCATGCTGCTGGGCATGGGCTGGACGCCTTACCAGCTGATGCTGCAGCTCCTTACAAAAAGCGATGATCCGTTTACAGGTGGCAGGAGCTATTATTCCCATCCCAATTCAAGGGCCGAAGACAAGCCAAAGATCATTCACCAGAGCAGCGCCACGGGCATGCAGGCCATCCCGACCACGGGGGTTGCACAGGGCATTCAATACCTGGAAACGATCGGTAAAATTACGGGTGACAACAGGCCTGTCGTGATCTGCTCCCTGGGTGACGCATCCGTTACGGAAGGGGAGGTGAGCGAAGCCTTTCAGTTCGCGGTGCTGAAACAACTTCCCGTGATCTACCTGGTGCAGGACAATGAATGGGGAATCAGTGTTACGGCAGAAGAGGGTAGGGCGATGGATGCCTTCGATTATGCCGGCGGGTTCCGCGGGATGAACAGGATCCGCGTTGACGGCACCGACTTTCGCGACAGTTACGATACGATGAGAAAAGTGATCAGCCATGTGCGCGGGCAGCGCAAGCCGTGGCTGGTGCATGCAAAGGTGTGCCTGCTGAACCATCACACCAGCGGCGTGCGGAAGGAGTTTTACCGGAGCACTGAAGACCTGGAACGCCACAGCTGCAATGATCCTTTTCCGAAATTCAGGAGGAGTATTGTTGACGATTTTGGTGAAGACTATTTGCGCCGGGTTGAAACCGAGGTCAATGCCGAAATCAGGGAGCAGTTTGAAAAAGCTGTAGCTGCTGCGGAGCCGGATACCGGCCAGGTTGCATCACATGTGTTTGTACCAACCCCGGTCACGGAAGAATCGGGTGAGCGCACGCCTGCAGGAAAAGACAAAGTGATCATGGTGGATGCGGCGCTGTTTGCCATCCGTGAGTTGATGGAAGACCACGAGGAATGCCTGCTGTACGGACAGGATGTGGGGAAGCGGCTGGGCGGTGTGTTTCGGGAGGCCGCGACACTTGGAGAGCAATTCGGCGACCACCGCGTTTTCAATACGGCGATCCAGGAAGCATATATCATCGGGTCTACCGTTGGCATGAGCGCCGTGGGACTGCGGCCGGTGGTGGAAGTCCAGTTTGCCGATTACATCTATCCCGGCTTCAACCAGCTGGTGACAGAGATCTCCAAGTCATGTTACCTTTCATGCGGGAAATTCCCGGTATCAGCCATCATCCGCGTTCCCATTGGTGCGTATACCGGCGGAGGACCTTACCATAGCGGCAGCGTTGAGTCCACGCTGCTCACTATCAAGGGTATCAAGATCGCGTATCCTTCCAATGCGGCGGACATGAAGGGACTGATGAAGGCTGCATATTACGATCCGAATCCCTGCGTGATGCTGGAGCACAAGGGACTTTACTGGAGCAAGGTCCCGGGAACGGAGGACGCGAAACGGATTGAACCGGCCCGCGATTACATACTTCCGTTCGGGAAGGGGCAGGTTGTACTGGCCGCTTCGGCGGAACAGGTGGAGAGCGGCAACAGCGCATGTGTGATCACGTACGGAATGGGCGTGTACTGGGCGATGGCCGCCGCGAAGAAATTCCCCGGTCAGCTCGAGATCGTTGACCTTAGAACGTTATTCCCGCTGGATGAAGACCTGGTATTTTCTGTTGTGAAGAAACATGGAAAGTGTCTTGTGCTGACCGAGGAACAACAAAATAATTCGTTTGCCGAAGCGCTTGCCGCCCGAATTTCGAAAAACTGTTTTCGCTGGCTTGATGCCCCGGTCGAGGTACTGGGGGCGATGAACCTCCCGGCGGTCCCACTGAATACCGGGCTCGAAGCTGCCATGCTTCCGGATGCCGCAAAGACGGCAAGTGCATTAAAGTCCCTGCTGGAACAATAAGCCCCGCAGAAGCGGGGCTGGACATTGAGGGATCGAGTGATGGCTATTTGAGCTTGATGACCGGCATGAGTTTGTAGGAGCCGTTTTCTTCCTTTACGGAAAGTGCCGCGTCAAAGTCAAGCGTAAAAACATTCAGCGTCTCGTTCAGGTCCTTATCGATCTTGATCTTCAAACCTGAATCTTCGGCGCTTGGCGTCTGCATGGGATAAACAGTACCGTTTACCACTACGTAATTACCATCGCCAAGGATAAAGCGCACTTCCTTCAGTACGCCGTCGGGAATATTGTCCTGTGCGATCACCATAGTAACACCGTTCTGGAGGTCGAGCAGGTTAACCACGGTATCTTTCGCGTCAATATCGATCCATGGTTCATTATCGCCATTGATCTTTACCTGCATATCAGTGATATGAACATTCACCGAGTCATAGACCGCGGGATTGTCTGTCAGCAGGAACTGTACGGGAACTGTTTTGTCATTCTTGTTGCATGCCATTGCCAGAATCGAAACCAGGATGGCGCTGCCTAAAAATCGGAGTGATGTTTTCATAAGTGTAATGTGTTTATCAAAGCAATACTGAAACAAATTTCATGCTGGAATCTTGCCCTGCACGGGAACATTTGCGGACAATTGATGGTGATCCCGTAAGCGGGTTAAGAGGATATTCTTAGTTATGCATTTACCTGTCAGAACGGGTAACCGATCGCAAGATTGTACACTATGTTGCTGCGCCTCCACCCCGGGTCGTTCAGTTGTATGCGATCCACTACCCAAGGGTCTTGTTCCCATGGTATGCGCAGTGGAAAACCGATGTCAAAACGGATTACGAAAATGGTAATATCAAGCCGCAGCCCGACACCGGCATCTACCGCCAGCTGTTTGAGAAACTCGCCTGTGAATTTTCCGCCGGGCCGCTTGGTATACATGCTGTCATTGAACAGCCAGATATTGCCTGCATCCACGAACACGGCGCCATAGAATGGTCCGGAAATTTTCGGGCGGTATTCGGTATTCATTTCAAGCTTGATATCTCCGGTCTGGTCCGGGAGCACCGCGAGGTTCACCGGGAAATACGTGCCCGGCCCCACACCCCGGCTGCGGAATCCCCGCAGGCTGTTGTTGCCGCCAACAAAGAACTGCTTGATGTAAGGCAGCTCCACCGAATTGCCGTAAGGAATGCCGATGCCCACGATCAGCCGGTTGGCCCACGAAGAGCCCAGGCCCAGCTTCCTGTAGTAACGGCCGTCAAATTCGGTCTTGATGTATTGTGCGAACGGCGCTCCGAAAAGTTCCTGCTCTTTTCCCTTTTTGAAGTTGGCGCCGGTAAAAAGGCCTGCAATATTTCCCGAAACATCAACGATGCCGTTGAAATAATAATTATTGAGTTTTTGCAGTCCGTTCAGCACCTCGTTGTAGTTATACTGGAAATTACTTCCCAGGATAAACTGGCTCTGTATTGTTTTCGCAAGGATCGTATCCTGGTGAATAAGCTGCCTGAATTTATCCGTGACGTTGACGGCCTGCACGTAATTAATGCTGACCGGGTTGACCTCCGTAGTTTTTTGTAAAGAGCGTTTGTAGGTGTAACCGTATTCCAGGCGGTAGGAGTTGAGGGTGAACAGTTCCTGCCGCTTCAGGATGTCATATCCGCCGCGGATCGTCGTCCTTGGCGTAAAGCCTCCCTTCACCTTCAGCGTCCTGAAGGGGATGAGGATATGTGGTATTCCAAAACCAAGTTCTGCACCCGTTCGGAATGTATTGTACCCACTGAAAGAACCGCTGAACTGCACATCTGATCCCACATAGGCTGTAAAGGTCACCTGTTCCGCTCCCCTGAAAAAATTCCGGTGCCGCCACGTCAGGTTGATCTGCGAGCCATTCAGGTTGTTCGACCTGTTTATAGTGACGATTTCAGCACGCAGCGATTTTGATGGCATCGGGGTGAGGTAATAAAATACATCCAGCAATGCGGTGTCGGGAATCGTTTCGAAACGGTTCTTGACGAATTTGAACGTGTTCAGGCTGATCAGCCGGTTAAGTGTCTGGTTATGCTCGCTGCGGTTGTAATATTCGCCCGGCTGGAACTGCATGGTTGATTCCAACAGGAACGGCCGGAACCGGTTTTCCCTGTCAATGATCGAATATCCCTTGTAGCGCTGAATATTCAGGCGGTTCGTATCTTCCTGCGCCGTATTCAGGCTGTAGTTGC
>DASUVB010000322.1:0-11810 GCA_036373835.1 Flavisolibacter sp.
TAGTGATCTTTTCCGATTGTTTTAGTATTTTTAGCTGTCACCTCGCGTGATCTGAAAGCCAATCCCGCTACTGCACGTTTCCGACGAATGCCGTACGATGGAAAACCGTCACCACCATCGTGGTATTAACGAACATCTAACTGTCGACTACATGTTTTGGTTTAAAAGATCGATCATTTTCGCCTTGCTGACTATGGCTATGACTTCGTATGGCCAGTTGCAGGTAACACCTGTCAGCAATGCACAAACCCTGGTTCAAAAACTGGTAGGGGAAGGCGTTACCGTAATGAACGCGACCTTCAGCGGGGCGAGTCTTTCATCAGGTACTTTTAAAAACCTGGGTGGAAATATTCTTGGAATTGACAGCGGGCTTGTTTTTTCTTCCGGCAGGGTGCAGACAGCGGGTGCCAGCTATGGCCTGAACGGCTTTGGATCCAACCATGCCAGCACGGATATGGGCACGCTGGGTGACCCGCAGCTGGACGCCCTGACCAACGGGCAGTTTACACAGGACGCCGTGATCCTTGAATTTGATTTCGTTCCGCTGGGTGATACCATCAAATTCAACTATGTATTCAGCTCGGAGGAATACCCCGATTTCAACTGTACCAATTACAATGATGTTTTCGCCTTCTTCATCAGTGGCCCCGGCATCGCGGGTGTGCGGAACATAGCACTGGTACCCGGCACAAACATTCCGGTGGCTATTAACTCAATCAATAACGGTGTACCGGCTGGCAGCATCTCGAACTGTACCAACATGGGCCCGGGTTCACCGTTTGTACAATACTATATTACCAATTCAGGAAGCACCACCATTACCCACAACGGTCATACCAACGTGCTGACGGCCATGTCACCGGTACAGCCCTGCCAGGTGTATCACCTGAAGATAGCCATCGCAGATGCCAGCGACGGCATCTATGACAGCGGTGTATTTCTGGAAGCAAAGAGCCTTAAATCTGACCCGGTGAAAATTGAGACCACGCTGCCCATGCTGAACGGGCTGCCCTACATGGTGGAAGGATGCAACATGGGCGGTATCAAGATCCTGCGGAATATGAAATCCCCGCAGCCGCAAACGGTTACACTGACCTACGCAGGAAATGTGCAAAACGGCATTGATGTGCTGACAATGCCGCCGACGGCTACGATCCCCGCCTTTGATTCGGTGCTGTTCATCCCCATCAGTCCTATCGCAGATAACATTCCTGAGGCGCCTGAAATTCTCAAGATATATGTTTCGAATGGCTGTGCGCTGACGAATAATTTTTACATGGACAGCATCGAGATCCAGCTGCGTGATTACGATACGCTCATAGTTACGCCATCGGACACCGTGGTTTGCCGGAACACGCCGATACAGCTTTCCGCAGGCGGTACCTATTCCAGCTACCAGTGGTCCCCCGCGGCTTCACTGAATAATGCGGGCATCGCCAACCCGATCGCGACGCCCACGAATACAACCAAATACCTTATCACCGCATCTATCGGGGACTGCATGGCCCGTGATTCGGTGGAACTTGTGGTCAAAGCGCTTGAACTTGTCGCGACCTCGCCTGTCAATTGTGCCGGCGGCACCAGCGGGCAGGTCAAGGTGAGCGGCGGAGGGGAGTGGAAGCCCCCGGTGCAATACAGCATCAACAATGGTGCTTACGGTTCTGATTCTACTTTTTCAAACCTGCCTGTCGGGAACTATGTCGTCAAGATCAAGGACGCATCCGCGTGCATCGATTCGGTGATGGTATCCATCACGCTTGCGTATCCCGCCCTGCAGCTCGATGACAGTGTAGTGTCCGCGTCATGCAACGGCACCAATGGCCAGGTGTTGCTGACAGGTTCGGGAGGCCTTGCGCCCTACACCTATTCAACCACGGGTTCATCGTACAGTGCCAATAATACTTTTACGGTCAATGGCGGCACGCATATGGTGTATGTCAAGGACGCCAATGGCTGCGTAACTTCTCACTCCCTGACAGTCCCGGTTGATCCGCAGATCAACATGAACGTGACGCTCAATCCCAACCTGTGCTCAGGCCAATCCGACGGCATGATCTACGTGTCGGCGAACGGCGGAAGCGGCCAGTTCCAGTATTCTATTGACGGAACTAACTTCCAGCCTGTTGACAGCTTCCTGGTGAGCACAAGTCCCGTAACAGTTACGGTGCAGGATAACAAGGGATGTACAGCCACGCAAAATGTCACGATACCGCTCAATGATTCCGTTTTCGTGAATGCAGGCAACGACCTGACGATCTGTGAGGGGACAAGCATCCAGATCAATACGACGCACAATGCCAGCAATTTCACCTGGCAGGCGGCACCGACCCTGTCGTCCACTTCAATCCCGAATCCAACGGCTTCACCTGTTACCACCACAACGTATTATGTAACGGCAACGAAGGGCTTCTGTACCTCGCGCGATACGATCACGGTGTCGGTGAACCCGGCGCCCATTGCCAACGCCGGTCCTGGTGACTCGGTCTGTTCAGGCCGCACCGTCTTCCTTCAGGGTAGCGGCGGCACCGGGTACCAGTGGTTCCCTGCCGGGCAGGTGGATAATCCAACCAGTGCGAATCCGAGCGTAAAGCCACTCCAGACAACGAGTTATTTTTTACAGGTAACGGATGCCAACGGCTGTACGTCACTGAAATACGACACCGTCACCATCAAAGTTGTTCCGGCCATCCAGGCTTTTGCCGGTAATGATACTTTCGTTGCGATCAACCAACCTTTGCAACTGCTGGCCATGGACCTTGGCAACAGTGGCGTTACCGGATATACCTGGTCACCACCGTTCGGGCTCAGTGATCCCAACATCGCCAACCCCGTTGCAACGCTCGATCGCGACATACTGTACACCGTTACGCTCACCACGCCGGAAGGTTGCGAAGGCACTGACCAGGTGCTGGTGAAAGTGTTCCTCGGACCCGAGATCTATGTTCCGACCGCGTTCACACCGAATGGTGACGGAAGGAACGACGTGCTGCGTCCCATCGCGGTGGGCATGAAGGAGTTCCATTACTTCCGCGTATACAACCGCTGGGGTGAAATGATCTTCTCGACCAATGATCCTGACCGTGGCTGGGACGGCACCATCGCCGGTTCGAAGCAGGCTACGGGCACCTATATCTGGATCCTTGAGGCGGTGGATTTCCGGGGTAACCTGGTGCAGCGAAAAGGCACTTCCACACTGATCAGGTAACTGGTTTTTAAAACATTCAGCGGCTGTACCAACCACAGCCGCTTTTTTTCGTATTCAATGGTATACGATCACCATGAATACAGGTTTTGCCGCTGCCAACGAACGGGCGCTTCCCGATGAAGTCCTGTCCCTGAAGGTGCCTGAAGTTCCTGCGCCTGTTTATGATATCACGTACCGCCTGCCACTTGACAAATGGTACAATGCATGGTTGAAAAGAGCAACAGACATCGTTGTTTCAGCAGTATTGATCCTCGTCGTTTTTCCCTGGCTGCTTCCATTGCTGGCGATCCTCATCACGCTTGATTCGAAAGGACCTGTTTTTTTCCTGCAGAAAAGGCATATGCGTGGCGGAGGCATATTCACATGCATCAAGTTCCGTACGATGGTCGTTAATGATTCGGCCGATCAACTGCCCGCCGGAGAAAACGATCACCGCATCACCCGGCGCGGACGGCTGCTTCGCTATTATCACCTTGATGAGCTTCCGCAACTGGTCAATGTGCTTATGGGTCACATGTCGCTTGTTGGCCCGCGGCCGTATATGGTAACGGACAACCTGCAATACGAGAAGCTGGTGGCCAATTATGCATACCGCTACAAGGTGAAACCTGGTATCACGGGCCTTGCGCAATCTCATGGGATGTACGGACACACCAGCAATGCGCAGTTGCTGAGGGAGCGCCTGGAAATGGATTGCAGGTACGTACGCGAATGGACCCCGGGGATGGATGTGAAGATCATCCTGCGCACGTTCCGGCTGACCACTGCACTGGTAAGACAACAGCATCATATTGGTTAACAAAAAGGATATTACTGCTACGCTGTCGATCCTGCAGCCGCATGAACGCCGCAGTGTCATTGTGCAGCTATTTGCTGAAGCTGCAATGATACTTTTGGACCTGCTCTTCCTTGCTGGCTTTGTGCTGCTGGCGGACAGCATCCTGCATGGTAACGTGCCGGGATCACAACTCCCTTTCACTGCGGGTCCCGTGTTGATCCTGTCATTCCTGTCCTTGTTTATTCTGAAAAGCTGGCTCGGATACCGAGTGTCCTCCTTCCAGAACCGGCTGTTCTACCACATCGGCGCAAGGATATCAAAAGATCGTATGGCAGCATACTACCAGAGCACGTACCATACTTACGTTACAGATCATTCGTCGGCACATATTTACAGGATCAGCCAGCTTCCCGTGGAATTTTGCCATTATGTGCTGCGCGGCCTCCATGCTGCGGCGGTGCAATTGCTGGTCATCGTAGCTACATCTGCAGTATTATTTATCTACCGGCCCGCATTGTTCATGCTGGTGGTGGTGGTACTCACGCCGGCGGTGGTGCTTACCGCACGCACGGTACGCCTGCAGCTGGCGGCACTCAAAACAGACACCAGGAATGCCAGCCAGGAGTCACTGCGGCACCTGAGCGAGGGCCTGCATGCATTCGTGGAAGCATGGGTATTTAACAAGATGAAATTCTTTACCCGCAGGTATGGTGCCTCGCAACAATTACTGAACCGCCACCTTGCCGACCAGCAGACGATCCACCTGCTGCCTTCGCGGTTTATGGAAGTTTATGCCGTGACTGCTTTTTTTATACTTGCCGGCGCGGCGGTGCTCTTCCAGGAGGTGCTGACAACTGCAACGGTTGCCGCGTTCCTGGCTGCCGCATACAGGATCATTCCTGCAGCGGTGAAAGTGATCAACGGGACAGCCCAGGTACAGGCATACCGGTTTACGATTGTTGACCTTGCAGAAGAACAGATGCATACGGCGGGGGAAAGCAGGCCGGCCGGGAGGCTGGCATCCGTTGAATTCCGGGATGTTACATTCCGTTACAACAACCGGCCCGTGGTCAGCCACCTGGATCTCAGGGTTCTTCCAGGCGCCATCGTTGGTTTGACCGGTGTTTCGGGAAAGGGAAAGACTACTGTGATCAACCTTCTCCTGGGATTCTGCCAGCCTGACGAAGGTGTGATACTCATGAACGGGAAACCCTGCAATGCAGAACAGCGTCGAAGTTTTTTCAACAGGATCTCCTACGTAAAGCAGCAGCCCTTCCTGATGGATGACAGCCTGCTTTCCAACATTGTTTTTGACGATGCCGTACCGGAAAATACGTTGCAGCAATTGTTTGAACGCACCGGCATGCAGGGCATCATTAATGGCGACGCAACAGCTTCCCATAAGATGATCAGGGAAGGAGGCCGTAATCTCAGCGGCGGACAACGGCAACGGATCGCACTGGCGCGGGCGCTGTACAAAAATTGCGACCTGCTGATCCTGGATGAACCCTTCAGCGAACTGGATGGTATGGCCGAAGCTGAACTGTTGCGCGAACTGGAATTGCTTGCAGCCTCTGGAAAAATGATCCTGCTGGTATCGCATAACGATGCCGCGCGTTCCGTCACCCACCAAAATATTTGCCTTGACCAGGAGTAAAAAGGAAGCCATCATCATCCTGGCGCCGGGGTTTCCAAAAGACTACGGTGATACGGCCTGTCTCCCCGAGCGACAGGTGTTCGTGCGTATGCTTCAACAACAATCGCCGGGCGTGCACGTCATTGTCGTGGCGTTCCAGTATCCGTTTGCCGGCAATTATTACGAATGGTTTGGTTGTACAGTATACCCTTTACGGGGGCGGAACAGGGGAGGGATTGCCAGGGTGCTCACCTGGCTGCGTGCGTGGCGCCTGTTGCTGCGGCTTCATAAAAATTATCACATCCTGGGGATGATGAGCTTCTGGCTGGGTGAGTGTGCACTTGTGGGTGCATGGTTCGCAAGACTGTTTAGAATCCGGCATTACGCATGGCTTCTCGGACAGGACGCACGTCCCGGCAACAGGTATGTGCCTTTGATGCAACCGGCAGCTGCCTCTTTGATCGCACTATCTGATTTTGTGTCCGATGAATTCCATCGCAATTACCGGGTGCGGCCTGCGCATGTGATCGCACCGGGAATTGATCCTGCCATGTTTGACACCATTACCTCCAATGCGCGGCCGATCCATATCATGGCTGCCGGGTCACTGATCCCTTTAAAGCAATATGAAATATTCCTCCGGGTGATCCGCGGCATTCATGGTGAACACCCGGAGCTGAAGGTCGTGTTGTGTGGCGGCGGCCCGGAAGATGCCCGGCTGTGCGCATTGGCACGGAGATACGGGCTGGCTGGTGTCATCACATTTACCGGGGAGGTACCGCATCAAACGGTATTGCGATTCATGCAGCAGTCGCGCATCTTCCTGCACACCTCATCTTACGAAGGTTTCGGGATCGTGCATGCAGAAGCGTTGTATGCCGGCGCACAGGTGGTCAGTTTCATTCCGCCACCGGGGCGAACGGTTCGCAGGTGGCACGCCGTAACCACGGAATCGGAAATGATCGGAACTGCAATGCAACTTCTTCAGCAGGATGCAGCACCGGAAAGCATTTTATTCAGACATATGTCCGAAACCGTGCAGCAATCACTTGACCTCTTGCTGGCGCCACGGGCAGCCATTAGCAACACGGTCCAAACGTTGCCATCATGATGCGTCGATATACCAGGATTTTGATATTTGTGGCTTTTGCATGCAGCCTGCTGCCCGCAGCAATTTACGTGTATCGCCATCCCTCCAACAACTGGGATATGCTTCCCTATATGGCCATCCTCCTGCGGATGGACGGGTTGGACGGAAGGGAATTGCACCAGCAGACTTATGATGCGGCCCGCCAAAATATTCCAGGTGCCGATTTCAATAACCTGGTGGCATCCGGACACCGGGAAAAATTTGCGAAAGACAGTACGCTTTTTGACAGGATCCTTCCGTTTTACCTGGTCAAGCCCTTATACACCGGTTTTTCATATGCATGCTATAAACTGGGGGCAACGCTGCCGTTTTCCACGCTGCTTCCGTCGATAGCAGCGTACCTGCTCACCGGGATTTTATTTTTCTACTGGCTGCAGCTCTACCTGAAAAAATGGATGGCATTTGGTATATCGTTGCTGGTGATGTATGCTTCGTTTGTAATTGCTGTTGCAAGAATTGCTTCGCCCGATTTCCTGTCGGCCTTCCTACTGATGGCAGGTATTTTCTGTATGTCGGAAAAGAAACATGCGGCACTTATTTTTTCCTGCTTCCTGCTTGCGGTACTGGCGCGCCTCGATAACATCATCACCAGCAGTATCCTGGTAACTTTTTTGTTATATGCCGGCCGTGTGTCCGGGCGACATTATCTCCTGATGCTGTCAGGGTTCGTGACGGCATACCTGGCGACAACCATCAGGTTGCAGGCCTTCGGCTGGGATGTGCTGTATTATACCAACTTCATGCATTACCTCCACCAGGAGCCGGGCTTTGCCGAAGGAACATCGCTGAATGCCTACCTGGCCCTCGTGTATTCGCGGATTGTCAGTGCCGTTGTACACTACCATCTTTCCATTTTCCTGCTGGTCGCATTCATGACAGCGGCAATGTCCCGTATGATGAGAAGATCGTTGTCGTTTGACCAGTTGCTGGTAATCGTTCTGGTATTGACCATGACGGTTCGTTTTGTGTTGTGGCCCGACCTGTCCGACCGTTTTTATATCGGGTTTTACCTGGTGTTCCTGGTAGTGTTCCTGAAAACCATCGTAACGTTTCTCCAGGCATATGCGGCCACGCATGCGCCTGTAATTAAAATGAATCTCTAATGCGGCTGATCTTCACCAGTTATGCGCATGTTGCCCAATACGATCACCCCGGTGAATGGCTGGGCCGCATTGCCCCGTACACCGCACTCCTGGAGGCACTGGCAGCCGACCACGAGGTCATTGCCATGGAGCGCATCAACTGGCAGGGGCAGCTCAGCCGCAATGGCGTGCAGTATCTTTTTGCCAGGGATGGTAAGGCCGGCCGACTTTTTCCCTGGCATGTGCACCGAACCATCAGCCGATTGCGTCCGGCTGCGGTGTTTATCAACGGTTTTGTATTTCCGCTTCAGCTCATCCAGCTGCGGCTGCAACTGGGATGGGGAGTAAAGATATTTGTGATACACCGTGCGGAACATCCCTCCAGGGGCGTACGTGGCCTGTTGCAGAAAGTGGCATCACGGTGCATTGATGCGTACCTGCTGGCATCGATGGATCATGCCAGGGAATGGATCAACGCTGGGGTATTCCCCGATGCGGCGCGTATGCGGGCACTGATCCCGGCATCATCGGTTTTTTCAGGAAACATCAGTCCTGAAGATGAAGAAAGAGCACACACGTACCTGTGGGTAGGCCGGCTCAATGCCAACAAGGATCCGATTACCGTGGTCCGTGCATTCTCCCGCTTTTTGGGGAAACATCCGCGCGCGCGCCTGTTCATGATCTTCCAGGAGGATGAGCTGCTGCCTGACGTAGCGCAACTGGTGCGTGAGACCGGGACCGGGTCATCCATCCTCCTGGTCGGTAAGGTCCCACACCACGCCCTGCAGCCCTGGTTTGAAAAAGCCGGCTTTTTCATATCAGGATCTCATTACGAAAGCTGCGGCATCGCTTTGATCGAAGCGATGTCGTGTGGATGTGTGCCTGTGGTGACCGATATCCCATCCTTCCGGAACATCACCGGTAATGGCGCGTGTGGCCTGTTGTACAGTCCGGGGGACGCCGATCAACTTACGCGTGTCCTGGAAGAATCACAGGCATTGGACCTGGAAAAACAGCAGGCGGCCGTGATGGAGCAGTACCGCTTCGCACTGTCCTTCAGTGCCATCGCACGGAATATCAACAGGATTCTGAACGAAGGCAGGGAAGGGGAGGCAACTTTGGCGGTCGGCTGACGTATGTATTGAAGACAACCATGCATGCATAAAGTCCTTTTGTTCAATCCACGGAGTGCCAACAGCAAGCCGAGGATACCGAATTCCATTCTCAGCATTGCCGCTTCGATCGAGGGATTGTATCCCTATGTGATCGTGGATGGTAATATGGAACAGGATCCATGGCCGGTGATCGCTGCCTATCTCAGCAGCGGGGACTTCCGTTTTTTTGGCTGTACCTGCATGCCGGGCCCGCAGCTGCAGCAGGCTGTCCCGGTATCAAAGCGTATCCGCGAGCAATTCCCGGGCATTACCATTATCTGGGGCGGCTATTTCCCTTCGAACCAGCCACGATCGGTCCTCACTTCGGGTTACGTGGACGTGGTGGTGAATGGTCCGGGTGATAAGGCATTTCCTGCGGTGTTATCGGCCGTCCTTAACAGGCAACCCCTTCATTCCATTCCTAACCTGGTATATATCGAGAATGGTGAGATGGTGAAGACCAAAAAAGATGAACTCTACGACCAGGATGAGCTTCCCGACCTGCCTTATGAACGGCTGAATACTTTTTACCCGCTGCAGCGTTACCTTGGGAAAACATACCTCGGCACCCGCACGATTGCCTATCATTCGAGTGCCGGTTGTCCCTTCACCTGTTCGTTCTGTGCCGTAGTGCCGATCTATAATGGACGCTGGAAGGGAAAGTCTGCCCGGAAAATCTATGACGACATCAAATTCCTGAAGGATCGGTTCGGCGGTAACGCCATCGAATTCCACGACAACAATTTTTTCGTGTCGGAAAAACGGGTGGCTGAATTTTCAACGCTGATCATGGATGAGCAGATGACGTGGTGGGGCGAAGGCCGGATCGACACGATTCACAAATATTCGGATGACACCCTGGCACTGATGCGGCGCTCCGGTTGCCGGATGATCTTCTTCGGCGCCGAAACGGGCAACGACGAAGTGCTGAAAAGAATGCACAAGGGCGGCACCCAGTCCGGAGACCAGATCCGGGCATTTGCAGCGAGGATGGCGAAATTTGACATCATCCCCGAATATTCCTTTGTTCTCGGCACTCCCGGAGATACGCCGGAGCAGGTGATGCAGCAAATCGACCATGACATTGCGTTCATCAGGGAGATCAAGGCGATCAATCCCCGCACGGAGATCATCATCTACGTATACAGCCCGGTGCCAACGGAAGGCTCGGATATGTATCGCCGTGTCCAGTCGGCAGGTTTCCGATTCCCTGAAAAGCTGGAGGACTGGATCACACCGCAGTGGCAGCAGTTCGACCTGAGAAAAAACCCGCTGACGCCCTGGCTGACCCCTGAGATGATCGGGAAGATCCGCGATTTCGAAACAGTGCTGAATGGTTACTATCCCACGGTATCCGACATCCGCATGAGCACCCTGAAAAGAAGTGTCCTGCGGACCGTTGCATCCGTACGGTACAAGTCAGGGATCTATAAAGCGCCTTACGAGCTGAAGATGCTGCAGCGTTTCTGGAAATACAGGCAACCCGAAATAGAAGGATTCTGATGCGGACAGTGCTGAAATATATCATCAACAGAACCTACCGCCCATTGCTGGTAAAATACCTTGCGGGTGACCGCACGTGGTCATGGAAAGGCATCACGCTTTCCATCCCGTCAGGCGTGTTCCATCCGGCATTTTTTTTCAGCTCCAAACTGTTGATGCGATATCTAAGCAGCATGCCGCTGGAACATAGGCGCTTCCTTGAACTGGGAGCGGGCAGCGGCCTGCTTTCCGTGTATGCAGCCCGACAGGGTGCAACGGTTACAGCAACCGACATCAGCCCGGATGCGATCCGCGCGCTTCACATGAACAGGACGCTGAACGAAGTTTCGTTTGACATTGTCCGATCTGATGTTTTCAAAAACATTCCGGTCCGGCATTTCGACATCATTGTTATCAACCCGCCTTACTATCGTGATGATCCCGACAGCTATGCGGAACACGCGTGGTATTGCGGAAAAGATGGAAAGTTTTTCACCGACCTGTTTTCAGGCCTGGCAGATTTCACGCACCGTCAGTCAGAGGTCATCATGATCCTGTGCGACGGCTGTGATATCAACATGGTGCGCGAGATCAGCGGCCGCTATGGCTTCCACATGAACTGCGTTTCGGTACACAGCAACCTGATGGAGCAAAACTTTATTTACAGGATCGAACCCATGGCTGCTCATGCTTAGTGGCACCACCATATCGTCCTTTGAACAACATTACATCTCCCTGAGGAGAAAAGAAGGTAGGCTGTACCAGGACGAGCAGGTACGCCGGCTGCCCGGTATCAACGCCGATCACCCGTTGCGGCATGAATGGGCATTACGTGCTGAATCAGCAGGAAGGCTTGCCGGGTACCTTTCGGTTAGAAAACCGGGAAGTGCGATCCTGGAAGTGGGATGCGGAAATGGCTGGCTTGCCAATTTTTTGCTTTCCGTTCCCGGAAGTACGGTAACTGGTATTGACATCAATACCGTGGAACTGGAGCAGGCGAAGCGCGTATTCCAAAACGAACGGCTGCAATTTGCCTGCGGCTCACCGGAAGATTTCCGGGACTCGTTATTTGACGTGATCGTCTTTGCTGCCTCTCTCCAATACTTCCCCTCGGCACCCCTGGTGTTGCAGGCTGCATTGGAAATGCTGAAGCCCGGGGGTGAGATACACATTACCGATACGGCATTTTATTCCGTTGTCGGCTCCATTACCGCACGCCAGCGTAGTGAGAATTACTTCCGCGCCGCAGGCGAACCGGGCATGTGTGATTTTTACTTTCATCATTCCCTGCGCGACCTGGGATCATTCCGTTACACGATATTG
>DASUVB010000323.1:0-6731 GCA_036373835.1 Flavisolibacter sp.
TATGTACCCGCGGCAGGAAACCTCTCCGTCACTTTGTAGGTACCACCAGGGGTGTACTCCGGGTGAATGTGATCGAACCACGACAGATCATTGTTCACCAGGATGAGATGGATCTTCTTTTCGTGTTCCACTTCCAGCGGGACCTGTTTATTTGCCGCCTCCTTTTGTTTTGGTGTAAAGAAAAGTTCAACATCCTGTCCTGGTTCGGCTACCTGAGGCTGCATGACGAACTCCATGAAAAATGACGGGACCACCGCAGGAGGTGCTGCTGTCGGCTCGAGCTTCATCCCGCACTTTTCACAGCGGTCGCCCTCCCTGCCCGTTACTTCAGGATGCATGGGACAACTGTAGCCCGTTTCATGCTGTTGGTGTGTGCTGTGCTGCGCATGGTCACTGATCTTGCTGCCGGTGCAGGCATACAGCAGGATGGCGGCACCGAGGATCATGAATAACTGTTTCATTGAAAATGATTTTATGTGTGATTGTTTATGAAACAAAACTACCTGCGGTTCTACGTGGAGATATTATACTATAACCGGCATCAATTATAAAATCATGACTGATGCACCATGTTTGACGCGGGTGAACAATTGTTAAACTAACAAGGGAAGTCAAAAAGAATAATAAGGATCGCTTTGCTCTCTCTGCGGGTACTTCGTGTCCTTCGGGTTATCGCTATGTAAAACCAAATGAGCGTGACTCGTGTGCAGGAGCACACAGCATTTCATATTACATTTTGCATTCTCAATTCTCCATTCTCAATTCTCAATTCTCCATTCTCCACCCGAGACAAAAAAACCCCCTGCCAAACAGGGGGGTAACCAACACATGATACAGGGCCGTCAGATCCGTTCTGCAATAAATCCTGCCTTGTTAACGGCCGTGATCACTTTTTGTTCATCGCTGCTGCTGTCAACAGTAACGGTGAGAATCTTGTCGCGATCGGCAGTGTCCACCTGCCATTGATCGGCTCCGACAGCCGCATCCAGGTGGGGTGTGGACTGCGCCACGCACCCGGAGCACCTGATGTTTGTTTTGAATTGCAAGGTTTGCATATAGTTTATTTTTTATTTCCGGTTCAAAGTTCCTGCGACATCGCGGTCGCTGTGTTATACAATTGCGTCGTTGTTTTATAAAATTTTGATTATCCCTTGCGGATCCTGAAAATGGCCACCAGGGTTGCTACTGCGCTGACCACCGCTGCAGCAATGAAACCCGTGCGGAACCCGTTGTTCAGCGCCTCCACGTGCTGCACGCCCTCGGAAAGACTGTTTTGCGTGGTAGCTGCTACCAGCACAACGATCACCGCGAGCCCGATCGCAGAACCGATCTGGTAACTGGTATTCACAATACCGGAAGCAAGCCCTGTTTCTTCAGGTTTCGCGCCGGACATGGAAGCGATCGTACCGGGGATATAAGCGAGTGACATCCCCACGGCGCCGAGCAGCGAAGGGATCAGCACACTGGCCAGGAATCCGCCACCAACTGATACAGTGCTGAACACGACCAGCGAGAAGGTGAGGAACAGCAGGCCGGCCACCAGGTTCTTCTTAAATCCAAAGCGCTGTACCAGCTTTCCTGTAAAGCCCACCATGATCAGCATGATGGCGAGTGTCATCGGTAGCAGGGCAAGGCCACTACGGAATGCAGAATACTGGAGCACCTGTTGCAGGTACAGGTTCAGGAAGAACCACAGCGGGATCCAGGCCGCTGCCATCAGTCCCATGACGATGTTGCCCGCGGCCAGGTTCGGCGCTCTGAAAATTCCGAGCGGCAGCAGCGGCTCGCGCGAGGAACGCTGCGAACGGATGAACACTACCAGCAATACCACGGCGGCAGCCAGCAGGCCCGCAACGGTCCCGGACATCCATCCGGATTGTTCTGCAGATACAATGGCATAAACCATTACCGTCAGCGCCAGTGTGATCATGACCGCACTGCGTACGTTCACGATACCACGCTGCTTCACACCCTGCAGCAGGTACGCTTTAGAAACGGACAGCACATACAGCCCGACAGGGATGTTAATGAGGAAAACCCATCTCCACGACATCCATTCTGTAATGATGCCACCGAGAAACACGCCGGCCGATCCGCCAGCAGCTGCAGAGGCACCCCAGAAGCCCAGCGCCTTTCCCAGTTCCCTGGGATCGGTAAACATGGACATCACGAGCGTCAGCGCCGACGGTGCGATGAGTGCAGACCCGGCACCCTGCAGCGCGCGGCCGATGTTCAGCGTAGCCTCTGACCAGGCGGCACCTGCCAGCAGCGATGCGGCTGTCAGCACAACGAAGCCGGTCATGAAGATTTTGCGCGGACCGAAAATATCGGAAAGCTTTCCCCCGAGGAGCAGCAGGCCGCCGAATGCAATTACATAAGCATTGAAGATCCATTGAAGCCCGGCCTGGGTGTATCCAAGGGATTCTTTAATAGCAGGCAAAGCGACACCAATGATGGAGGTGTCCATGATCACCAGGAACTGTGCTGTGCAAAGAACTGCCAGCGCCGCCCAGCGCCTGCTGTACGTTTGATTGGTTACTATCTGTTGCATAAAAAATGTTTGAGGGTCAAAAGTAGAAGCGCATGTACCCCTCGCTGTTGTACTTTCACGGCACTGTTTTATATAATTTCCGTGATAACTGTTGGTGTTAAAGGTTAAAGGTTAAATGTTTAAGGTTTAATGATAGCAACAAACAACTACTTGTAACCAGCAACCGAATTCCAGTTAAACGCCAAGGACGCAAAGACCGCCAAGGAACGCAAAGAAATCAGAGCAACCAGGTATTCAACTCTCAGCATCCGGCAACCCGCCTTCGCTGTCACCTACGCTAAGCTTCGGTGGTCAGAGAAAGCTATGGCGGACAAAGCCAGCAATAAGCAACTGTGTCCGTTGCTCCCTTCTCCCGGCTCCCGCCTACGCTAAAGCTTCGGCGGGCAAAGCCCGTCTCAAGTCTCCCGACTCCCGACTCCCGTCTCCCGTCTCAAGGCTCCTTCCACACTTTCCCAATAGATATTACATTTGGGCAGCATGACCCTGTACATTAAAAATATGGTGTGCGACCGCTGCATTATGGTGGTACGGGAACAGCTCGACGAAGCCGGCCTGCAGTACCGGAACATCCAGCTGGGCGAGGTGGAACTCGATAGCCCACCCACGCAAGACCAGGTAGAGCATCTGTCGGTGAAGCTGGCTTCCCTCGGCTTCGAGATCCTGGACGACCAGCGGTCCGCACTGGTGAACCAGATCAAAAGCACGATTATCCGCCTGATCCACAACCGCGGGAATGAGGAACTGAATAAGAAAATGTCAGTGCTGCTGTCAGAAAAGCTCGGCAGGGATTATCACTTCCTCTCGACGCTGTTCTCTTCTATCGAAGGTGTTACCATTGAAAAATTCCTGATCCTCCAGCGCATCGAACGGGTAAAGGAGCTCCTGGTGTACGATGAAATGACCCTCAACGAGATCGCGTACGAACTTGGCTATAGCAGCGTGCAGCATCTTTCCCAGCAGTTCAGGAAGGTTACGGGCATGACACCCTCTGAATTCAGGCAGCTGAAGGAGAACAGGCGCAAACCCCTCGACCAGGTATAGCATAATTTTATAACAATTAGTAAAGATGATGTAACGAAAGGACCGAAAGCTGTTGCCATTTTTGTGGAAGAAACCAACGATCATGCAACAGGAATTCCGCTTCTTCATTAAAGGCATGGTTTGCCACCGCTGCACGACAGTCATTTCAAGAACACTGGGACAATTAGGTATAACGCCTGTAAAAGCCACCCTGGGTGAGGTCACCATCCTTACCACCGATTCTGAGCCTGACCAGGCAGTCATTGAAAAGGCTCTTCAACCCCTTGGTTTCTCACTGCTGGAAGACCGCAAGGTGAAAATTGTAAAAGAGATCAGGTCACTGGTCCAGCAGGTATATTCCGGCGCATACGATTTCCCGGACAACTTCCGTTTCTCGGACCTGCTTGTAAAACAATTTCACCGCGAATATGATACCCTTAGCTCCCTGTTTGCCCTGTTGGAACAGCAAACCCTGGAACGGTATATCATCAACTACCGTATTGAAAAGGTAAAAGAGCTGTTGGTCTACACGGGCACTTCCATTTCCGACATAGCCTTCCGGTTGAACTACAGCAGCGTGGCGCACCTGTCCCGCCAGTTCAAGCAGCATACCGGGCTTACGCTTTCTCATTTCCGCGACATCCGGAAAGAACGTACGGATGTAGTGGTTGCCAGCTAAGCAATTCGCATTTAACAATGATTGAAGCATTCACGCCAGTGTCAACGAACGGGTGTGTAATATCCGTATTCCGCACAACCCTGCTCCACCCCATAATGATATAAATCGCACACGCTATAGTGTAACATCCCCGCCCCGTTGCAGGAATAGTTTTGCTGCAACAAAAAAAACGACATGAAACCGAAAGATATCCTGATGCTCCTGGCGCTTGCGGCGATCTGGGGCAGCTCGTACCTGTTCCTGCGCCTGGTAACCCCGTCAATCGGCGTATCACTGACCATGGCGTCACGGATCATACTGGCCGCCATCGTCATGACGGCAGTATTTACATATGGACGCCGGCTGCCGGACTACAGGCGCTTATGGAAACAGTACTTCGTACTCGGATTCCTGAATATCCTGATGCCGTTTGCATTCATCACCTATTCCGTTACAAACCTGAATGCATCGCTGGGCGCCATCCTGAACGCCACGACACCGCTGTTCACGATGGTTATTTCATCCTTCTGGTTGAAGGAGCGGATGAATATGAAGAAGGTCATCGGGCTGATCACCGGCTTTGCCGGCATCACGGTGCTGCTGGGATGGATGCCCCTGGAAATCACCGGCAGGGTCATTACATCAGTTGTAGCGTCTCTTCTCGCTGCCATCTCGTACGGCATTGGTGCGGTGTACACCCGGCTGCATGTAAAGAGCAACGAGCCGGTAAAAACGGCAACAGGGATGATCAGCGCTGCTGCGCTCCTGGTATTACCGCTTTTGGGTAATGCATCGGGAGAAGACCTTCCGGGCATCGACATCACTGCGGGCGTGGTGATGCTGGGCGTCCTGTGTACCGCGATCGGCTACTCGCTGTACATGAAGCTGATCACCAACGTCGGTCCCACCAACGCATCGCTGGTGTCGCTTCTCGTGCCGGTGTTCAGCCTCCTGTGGGGCCTCATCTTCCTGCACGAACCGGTAACACCTGCGGTCATCGCCGGTTTGTTCCTGGTGATGGGAAGCCTGCGGCTCATCCTGTTCCCGGGTAAAAAAACAGTCATTAACAACAATCAAAATACATCACATGAAACAGTTATCGATTTCAATCATCATGCTGACCGCCCTGTTCATGGTCAGCTGCAAGCCTATCCGGGAGTTCAGGAGAATCCCTGGATTCAGCGGCACGGTCACCACGGATACGCCTGTGCCTGCATTTGACGCGAACAGGAAAACAGTTGCGATCATTGCCCACAACATGGGCACAGAGATCTTTGACCTGGTGGCCCCGTTCTACATGTTCAACCTGACGGAACAGGCCAACGTGTATATCCTGGCACCTGAGAAAAAACCCATTGCATTGGCACACGGATTCTTCACGATGCCGCACTACACCTTCCGTGAGTTCGATTCACTGGCCCTGCCCGCCGACATCGTGGTGATCCCGAATCTATCCGCGGTGCCGAAGGACCGGCAGGACCCCGCGATCGTACAATGGATCAGGGATCATTACAAGGATTCCACGAAGCTGCTGTCGATATGCGCGGGGTCTTTTACAGCCGCAGCTACCGGGCTGTATGATCAGCAGCCTATGACAACGCACGCCACAGACATGAAAAAGAACAGGGAACTGTTCCCGTCACCTGCGTGGGTTACAGGTACCACGTACACCCGTGCCGGGAATTTGTACAGCACGGCCGGTGTTTCCAATGCGGCAGATGGCAGCCTGGCTGTTATCCGGGATGTTTTCGGAGAAGGAACGATGAAGAAAGTGATGGAGGATATCCGTTACCCGCATGACTCTCTCGTAACAAGGCACGAAAGCAGGGTGGTTGGAACCGGCAACAGGAGAGATATTCTTGCGAATGTCTTTTTCAAAAAGAACCCTGATGTAGCCGTGCTGCTGCAGGATGGCATTGATGAATTCCGGCTCTCGGCTGTACTGGATGCCTACCATCGCATGTTCCCGTCTACGCTGCACACTTATTCCATGCGCGCGGAGGGTGTGACTGGTCGCTTTGGAATGCGGATCCTGCCAACGAATGATTTGTCATCCATCGCCGGAACTGATGAGATCCACGTGTTATCGCCGGCAACTTTAACGGCAGCCGAAAAAGAAGTGATCAGCGGGATAACTGTCGTGAGCTATGATCCGCAGAGTGACCGTTACATTTTCGACATCGCGCTGGATCGCATCAGGACGAAATACGGAAACCGCATGCACACCGTGGTAAAACGCCTGCTCGACTATAACTAAACAATGAACATGACAGTGCCCCACAGCAAAGGGGCACTCATTGATTATGAAACGGATCATTTACCTAGCAATGTTGCTCATTTGCAGTGTTGCGAAAGCGCAGACATCCGCACTTCGTGACCTGCGGTCCTTTAGCAGTACTTCCGGGGGACCTCTGGTGCAATTCCAGGTGAGGCTGTCGGCAGTTGCCCTCTCGCAGAACCTGCCGCCGCTTCGGTTCACACTCCGGCTGAACATACCGCTCG
>DASUVB010000324.1:0-2269 GCA_036373835.1 Flavisolibacter sp.
CAGCGTAAAAGTTGTGCCAGCCGCAGCAGCCTCTGGCTTACGCTTCAGAAAATGCGGTTCAGCGTATAGCTGAAGTCCCGGTCGCCGGGAAGAAGATTGTTATTGCTGTCGAGAAAGAAAAGCACGTTGCGATCAGCAACCAGCAGGTACAGACTTTTATGCCCGATGGCATCGTGGAGCTGTATGATCCGTGCGCCGCGCAGATCCTGCCTCAGCGTCCACCTGCCTTCCACTACGGACTGACGGTGAAGTGTGTAAAATAACCTGTACAAGGCGGGTACCCCGGTCGCTGCATCACGCAGCAGGTCAACGCGCCATTTCAGCTTGAAACATTCCGACGGGACTTTTATATCGTATGTTTTCGTGATCTCCCGGCACGGGGATCTCCCTTCAAACCGCGAAAGGCGCGCCGTGTCGGTTTGCATGTAGCCTGCGCCAGGCATCGAATACAGGTACCCGGCCTGGTGCGGTGTCCCGGACCGCGTAAGCGTGTAGCTCCATCCACCATTACCTGTGGCCAGGGATCCGTCTGCTTCCAGCAGGTGCATCAGTCTTTCGCCATAACGCATCATGGAAAATGTATCTGCCTGCCCGGAAGTGAATTGAAAAACGGAAAGACTTTCTGTTGCCCGCACAGGGTTCATTGTGTAAGTACCAACAATAACATGTTTCTTTCCCCCGGAATAGAATCCGCTGGTATTGGGCTTTGCTAATCCATAGTGAAGCTCCAGACGGAAATTTCCCATTGGCGCATCTTCCAGGTGAAGCGTCCACTTTATGAAATCGATCGAGTCATTTCCAAGCCGGAAAATATCGCGCACAAACCGGTGCCCGGGCGTGCTGCCCACGAACACCGCGTTCCCGGGCGCGCGTACACTGGCGCAATGGAAGCTCGCCAATGTTGCAAGCAGCACCAGCGTTACCTGTCGGAAATATAGAAGGTACCCGGCCATGATGCAACCTACACCTGTCCCCGGAGGCGGGAAAATAAATCTGACCAGTTACAAAGGTCGCCTGACGTAATGCACAGGATGGCTCAGAAAGTTTTGCCCGCTTTCACCGCACCACCCGCCTCCACAACGGAGGCGCCGGTTACCGTGATCGTTGACTGGATGAAATCCTTCTCATCTGCCTTGTAAATATTTGGCACATATTTCTGCGGGTTGCGGTCGATATACGGGAACCAGGTGCTGTGAATCTGTATCATGATCCGGTGGCCCTTCTTGAAGGTATGGAGCACGTCCTGCAGCGGTACATTCACTTCTGTGACCTGGCCGGGAACAAATGGTTGCGGTTTCTCGAAAGAGTTCCTGAAGCGCCCGCGGAATACTTCGCTCCGAACGAGCTGCTGGTATCCGCCCATGGTGACGTTCTTCGGGTTATGTTCATATTCCGGGTGGTTCTGCGGATACACATCGATCAGCTTCACCACGAAATCGGCATCTGTCCCGGTCATGGCTACCTTCAGCCTGGCAAGGATCTCCCCGGCGATCGTCACGTCCGATGCCAGCGTGTCCGTCTCAAACGTCAGCACATCGGGCCGGCGGGAAGCATACCGCTGATCGTCGCTCATGAAGCGACGCGGTGTGAACGTGAGCCCTTCAATCTCAGAAGTGTAAGGCACGGGCTTCAGCGGGTCACTGAGGTACGAGAATTTTGCCTGCGTATTCAGCGGCTTGTCCAGCGACAGCCGCCCACCTTCGCCGAAATAAAATTTCACCTGCGGTACATCGCGCGGCGGCCATACATCAAACTGCTGCCACTGTTTCGTTCCCGTATTGAACATGTATGCCTCCGGCATCTTTGCGCTGCCTTCACCCTTGAGGTGGTAGGCAAAGAAGGGCGCTTCGATCTCGCGCATGTAAAAAGTAGAAATGCTGTCACCGAAATAAATATGGTTATGCGTGCTTTTTCCTTTTTCTGCCGCCCAGTCGCCATGCCCCCACGGCCCCATGACAATGGTATTGACGGCACCCGGTGACGTGCGTTCTATCGTTTTGTAAATATTCAATGGTCCGTAAAGGTCCTCGGCGTCGAACCATCCTCCTACGGTCATCACAGCCGGTTTCACGTTCCTGAGGTGGGGAAGCAGGTTGCGCTTCTGCCAGAACGTATCGTAATTGGGATGATCGATGATCTGCTGCCAGAAGAAATTATCGTGATGGAACTTCTTCGTTATATTCTTAAGGGGTCCCTGCCTCAGGTGGAAATCATAACCGTCCTTGATGGGAAGGCTGTAAAAACGCATGATCTCCGGAAGGAACCAGTT
>DASUVB010000325.1:0-2516 GCA_036373835.1 Flavisolibacter sp.
GGCGGAAAAATGATCCAGTTGAAAAAAGACAGGGAATTTATCCTGGAACACATGCCCGAACATGCAGAAGCCATCCGGCAATTCATGAATGAAAAAAAATCAAAGCTGAAGACAGAAGAAGCCCTGAAAGCGCTGTTCACATACCTGAATAACCAGTAGCGGCCCGAATCTGCATTCACCGTAACTTGCCGGCTTCAAACGCTGCCATGGCCATCATCGCACCCTCATTGCTGTCCGCCGATTTTTTACGCCTTCGCGAGGAATGCAACATGCTGAACGAAAGTGAAGCGGACTGGTTCCATCTTGATGTGATGGACGGACGGTTCGTCCCCAATATTTCCTTCGGCCTCCCCGTGATCGAACACATTCGTAAAGCCACTACGAAGACCTGTGACGTGCACCTGATGATCCTGGACCCGGGCAATTATGCCGAGGCGTTCAAAGCTGCCGGCGCGGACATCCTGACCGTGCACATCGAAGCCTGTCCCCACCTGCACCGGAATCTCCAGCAGATCCGTTCCCTGGGTATGAAGGCAGGCGTTGCCCTCAACCCGCATACGCCCGTATCGTTGCTGGCCGACGTGCTGCACGAAATGGACCTTGTCTGCATGATGAGCGTGAACCCGGGATTCGGCGGCCAGAAATTCATTGAGCATACCCTGGTAAAAACACGGCAGCTGCGCACCATGATCGACGAAAAGGGACTGGATGTGAAGATCGAGATCGATGGCGGGGTAACGCTGGATAATGCGCGGCAGATCCTGGATGCGGGCGCGGATGTGCTGGTAGCAGGCAATACCGTGTTCAAATCACCGGATCCCCGGGAGACCATCGCACGGCTGAAACGTATCTGATATGACGAAAGACCTGTTTTCAGACCAGTCACATTATTATGCCCGCTACAGACCGGGATACCCGCCGGAACTATTCCATCACATCCTGCAGTTCGTACAGGAACGGAAGCACGCCTGGGATTGCGCAACAGGCAACGGGCAGGCCGCCTCGGTACTGGCCGATTTCTTTGACAGGGTGGATGCCACTGACCTGAGCGCGCAGCAGCTCAGTCACGCTGTCCATAAACCAAACATCTTTTATCACCAGTGTCCCGCGGAAAAAACTCCTTTCCCCGACAACACGTTTGACCTGGTCACCGTGGCAACCGCCTATCACTGGCTCGACTGGCAGGCCTTTCACCGTGAAGCAACACGAACCGGGAAAAATGGCTGCGTGGTAGCCGTATGGTCGTATAACCTGCACCACTGCCAGGATACGGAAGTAGACAGGATCATTCGTCATTTTTACCACGACATCACGGCGCCGTACTGGGATTATGCAAGGAAGCATGTGGATGAGGAATACCGGAACGTGGCGTTCGACTTCGATCCCCTGCCGGCGCGCCGTTTTGAATTCCAGGTGAACTGGCGGCGGGACGAACTGCTCGGATATCTCTCCAGCTGGTCCGCGGTGCAAAGCTACATCAGGGCAAATGGCTTCTCCCCGCTTGACCTGATCGATGAAGAGTTGCGGGCAGCATGGAATGAAACGGATGTGCTAACGTTTACCTTCCCCCTGTTCCTCCGCATTGGCCGTGTGCGGAAATAGCTGAAATCAGGGTGAATCTGCTATTTTAGTGCAAATTCTGCTTGTGAAGCCACGGTGCCTGGTGTCCCTCATTGCATTGCTGCTCTCTACCCTTCTGTTTGCGCAGAAAAAATCTGCGGTTGTTTCAGGTCGTGTGCTGGATGAAAATGAAAACCCGATGTCCCGCGTATCAGTGACCATTCTCGGGCAACAACAGGGCATCCTCACATCAGATTCCGGCACCTTCCGGGTGACCGTTCCGGCCGACAGGGCTTTTGCACTCGTATTTTCTTTCAGCGGATATAAAACAGTCCAGCAGAATTTTTTGCTGAACGAAGGAGAGCAGGAAGAGGTGACTATGCGGATAGAGGTTTCGGGTACGACCATGGAAACAGTTATCGTCCGCGACCGGCGCGACCGCACGGAAGTGGGGCTTATACGAACGAATCCAAAAACGATCATCAACCTCCCGGCGCCGGTAAGTGGCGTGGAAAGCCTGATCAAGATCTTTGTAGGTTCCAATAACGAGCTGACATCGCAGTACAATGTGCGCGGCGGCAGCTATGATGAAAACCTGATCTATGTGAACGACTTCGAGATCTTCCGCCCTTACCTGGTGCGCAGCGGCCAGCAGGAAGGACTGAGCTTCATCAACCCGGAGATGGTGCGCAACCTGAATTTCTACAACGGCGGCTTCCAGGCAAAATATGGGGACAAAATGAGTTCCGTGCTCGACATCCAGTACAACACGCCGAAGAAATTCAGTGGTTCGGCGTACCTCGGCATCCTGGAGCAGGGAGTGCACGTGGAGGGAGTTGGCGCGCGCAACCGGTTGTCATACATCATGGGCATCCGCAACCGCAGCAACCGCAACCTCCTGAGCCGGCAGGAAACGGAAGGAAGCTATACACCCTCTTCCGCCGACCTTCAGGGAC
>DASUVB010000326.1:0-2434 GCA_036373835.1 Flavisolibacter sp.
CCTGCTGGTGGGCATGAAGCACTTTTACCGGCAGGGATGGGGTAAGACCATCGCTAAATTCATGCTGCTGAATGGTGCCGGCATCGTTACACTTGTATTTTTGTTCATTCTTTTCCTTTTTATTTCCCTGATGCTATAACAGAACACTATGGACAAGCTTGCAGATAATTTTTTGAAGCTGGTGGGTATCATGGACGAGCTGCGTGAAAAATGTCCCTGGGACCGCAAGCAGACCATCCACACACTCCGGCAGATGACACTCGAGGAAACGTACGAGCTGACCGATGCGATCACGGACTCCAATTGGAAGGCGATACGGGAAGAACTGGGCGACCTGCTGCTGCACATCCTGTTTTATTCGCGGATCGGCCTCGAGGAAAAACAATTTACTCTTAACGAGGTGATCGAAGGTATTTCCAAAAAATTAATTGACAGGCACCCACACATCTATGGGAACGTGCAGGTGCAATCGGACGAGGATGTTAAGCGCAACTGGGAAAAGCTGAAGATCCGTGAGGGGAAGACATCTGTGTTATCCGGTGTTCCCGCATCGCTTCCTTCGATGATAAAGGCGATGCGTCTGCAGGAGAAAGCAAAGCAGGTAGGATTTGAATGGGATAATACGGAACAGGTATGGGAAAAGGTTCGCGAGGAAGAACAGGAATTGCTGGAAGCCATACAGCACCAGGACCAAATAAGGATGGAGGAGGAGTTTGGAGACCTTCTTTTTTCACTGGTGAACCTTGCACGGTTTTTGAACATTGACGCCGAGAACGCCCTGGCAATCACCAATAAAAAATTCACAGACCGGTTTACGCGGATGGAGCAGGCAGCCATGTCGAAAGGAAAGGACCTGCACCAGATGTCGCTGGAGGAAATGGATGCCATCTGGAATGAAATCAAAAGGACCAAGGATTGAAGTTCCCTCTGTTACATAGTCATTTCCCGAAGCGAAGCCTGTTGCTGTTCGCCGGGGGATTGTTTGCCCTTTCGGTCATCACGTCTTACTATTTCAGGATACAGCCTTCGGCCGAATACCACCAGCGCCTGTTGCAGCAATACATACGCGACCAGGAAGAAGATTCTGAGGAACTGCTGGCCGACAGCATGCTGATGCGGAAGCTTGTGCTCCAGTCGCAGTCTGTTGAGGAACTGGAGTACGTGATCTCAAAGCGGTACGGCCTGTTCCTGTACGCAGAGACGCTATCAGAAACACATGAGCCCCTGTTCTGGAACAACCAGAAGATACTGCCGCCACCGGCCGATTTTGCGCTGCGGGATACCCAGTACTTCCAGTCCTTCCCCAACGGCTACTACCTCGTGTCTAAAAAAACGTTGCAGCTCCCGGGAATGAGCAACAACGTGATCGCCCACGTAATGATCCCGGTTCAGCACAAGGATATCGTTTCCACCGGCATCCCGCGGCGGGAATTTGCACATGACCCGGAAGCGATCAACAAGGTGGAGTTGTCGGACACACCCACGCCGTATGGTATTAAGAGCGCCAGCGGGCAGACCCATTTTTATATCCGGCGACTTGCAGAAAGTTCCGCGGCGACTGCCGATATCCTGACCGTGATCCTGCGGCTGATCGGCCTTTTATTCCTCCTCGTGTACGTGCACATGGCTGCCGATAATATCACCCGCCGCTCACGTGTCCTTTATGGCGTGCTGTTCCTGGCTGGCATACTGGTGCTGGTGCGCGCACTGATGTATGCGTTCCCGCAGTTGTTCGCATTGCGCCAGTTTGAGCTGTTTGATTCCAGGATATATGCGAGCAATAATGTTAATCGTTCCCTCGGCGACCTGCTAATCAATTCGATCCTGACCTGCTGGATCGTACTGTTCACGTGGTACAGTGTTGGGCCGCTTCGAAGAATTCCGCGTTTCTTGAGGGGTAAAAAGAAAATGATCGCCGGTGTGGCAGCCGTCTTCATCCTGATCTTCCTGACGTTCCAGCTCGCCAATGTGGTACGCAGCCTGGTGGCTGACTCCAAGATATCGTTCAACGTCACTGAGTTCTTCACACTGAACATTTACACGATCGTTGGATTTATTGTACTGGCCCTGATCAGCCTCGCTTTCTATTACTTCACAAGGCTGCTGCTCCATTTTATTTTCGCCGTCTTCCGGAATAACCCTGTATACGTTTATTTCATCATTGGTGTAATCGGACTGATATTCCTGACGCTGCGGATGGGGGACCAGCAGGTGTTGTTCCACATCCCGGTGCTTTTGTGGCTGGTGCTGTATACATTGCTGATCAGCCAGGAACAGTTTATCATCAACAGCTTCCGCGCCACGGTGGCGGGCATCCTTTTCTGGATCTTCGTTTTTTCTATTTCGCTCGCCGTGGTCATCCTTCATGCGAACCGCGAAAATGAGATCCGTGTCCGGAAGCTGATCGCTGAAAAATACGACGAGCTTACGGACC
>DASUVB010000327.1:0-4446 GCA_036373835.1 Flavisolibacter sp.
ATATCGGTCATGATAAAGACAACGGGCCATAATAACACCCCGGCGGTCAGGTGAAAGCTGAACACACCCCCGAAGATTGGCAGACCCGCGCGCGGAACGCCGAGCGAATCCTCAAGCGAAAAGATCTTCCCGCCGATGAACTCTGCAAGAATGGCATTGGCAACGAAAAATCCGCCGAGAATGATGAACAGCCGCGCCGATCTTTCTTTAATGATGTTTTGTATCATTCAGGTATAAGATGTAAAAGATTTGCATCACTAAAAATAGAATATTGGCCGTGATGAGCCACGAAGGCACGACTGTCCAGAACTTTTTGCGTGCAATGACCATCACCAGGTACAACAGGTTCACCAGGGGATTAAAAAGCACCACCATGAAGTAGCCAATGATGGCTATTGTGGAGACCAGGTCGTCATTCCTGATCCATTTTCCGAACTGTACGGAAACGGCAAGCAGGAAGAACAGGTTGCAGATAAAAGCCACGCGCGATAAAAACAAAAGTGTCCGCATAAGCCGAAACACACCGGGTGATCCATGCAGAATTTACACCGGTGCCGATTAATGAGTCAAAATAGCATTATTTTGCCGGCATTTAAATTCCGGTATATGAAGAAAGGAATCCTGCAACGGCTCCTTCCCCACCTTGTCGCACTGCTTATCTTCCTCGCGATCGCAGTGATCTACTGCAGCCCTGCCCTGGAGGGCAAGGTGATCGGCCAGCACGATATCACGCAATGGAAGGGATCCTTTCAGCAATCGGAAGTGTACAAGGAAAAACATGGTGAATATCCCCTGTGGACCAACGCGCTGTTCAGCGGCATGCCGGCATTCCAGATCGGCGGTATCGGCGGCAATCACCTGGGAAGCTATTGGCATGTTATCATGACGCTCGGCCTTCCAAAACCAATTGCGTTCTTCTTCCTGGCATGCGCCTGTTTTTACATTTTATGCATGGTGCTGCGCATCCGTCCGTATATCGCCATCCTGGGATCGCTTGCTTTTGCGTACGCGACCTACAACCCGGTAATCATTTCCGTGGGACATGACACGAAGATGTTCTCGATCGCCTACATGCCCGCTGTGGTGGGAAGCTTTATCCTGCTGTACGAAGGAAGGTACTGGCTGGGGGGCGCGCTGGCTGCGCTGTTTACTTCAGCCATCGTAGCCATGAACCACCTGCAGATCGTGTATTATACATTTCTCGTCATCGGCGTGATGACCGTGTTCTATCTCGTGCACTGGATCCGGAGCCGTGAGTTCCGTTTCGCCGGTATTGCCGCCGGCATTGCACTGGCGGCGCTCGCCATCGGGGTGCTGACCAATGCCATTATGCTGCTGTCCACCTACGAGTACCAGAAGGAGACCATACGAGGCGGATACTCGGAATTATCCGGGAGCACCCAGAAAGGCGATGTCAAGGGAGGCCTAAAAAAGGATTATGCGTTCGAATACAGCATGGGTATTGCCGAGCCATTCGTAATGATGGTGCCGCGGATGTATGGCGGGCATTCGGATGCGATCGAGAACCTGCGCGAAGAATCAAAAGCACTGGAAGCCCTGCAGTCCATGCCCCAGGAACTGGCCAACCAGCTTGCCGCAAACCGCATTTCCTATTGGGGATGGCTGGGCGGTGTGGGCACCTCCGGACCACCCTATGCAGGCGCGATCATCTGCTTCCTTGCGATCATCGCCCTGTTCCTCCCGGGCGTTCGTCACAAGTGGTGGGCCGTTACAGCCATTGTGCTTGCCATCATGATGTCCTGGGGCCACTATTTCGAATCATTCAACGGGCTGCTGTACAAATACCTCCCGTTCTATAACAAGTTCCGTGCGCCTTCCATGATCCTGGTGATCCCGCAACTGCTGCTCCCGATGCTGGCCGTGCTGGGGCTGGAACGCATCGCCATGACGGAGGACAGGAGAACCTTATTCCCTTCCTTTAAAAAAGGCCTGCTGGCAACTGCCGGTGTGTTCGTGTTGCTGCTCCTGCTGTACATCAGCCTTGACTTCATCAGTGAGGCCGATCAGCAGACGCTGAACCAGGTGAAGCAGATGAACCAGCCGCAGCTGACAGAAATGGTAAATAATTTTTATGATGGGCTGGCGGCCGACCGAAAGGCTTTGATGCTGGGCGATATTTTCCGCTCACTCGGGTTTATCCTGGTGGCAGCGCTGGGACTGTTCCTGCTGGTGCGAAACGTGCTGAAGCCACTACCCGTCATGCTTGGAATCGCGTTATTCGCTTTCATTGACGTGATGGCGATCGACGTGAAATACCTGAACAAGGACAAGTACGAGGAACCGGCTGATAATATGGCTTCGTTCCAGAAGACACAGGTGGATGAACAGATCCTTGCTGATACCAGCTATTTCCGGGTCTTCAACGTTTCATCCGCCAATGACAACACGCCGTCGTATTATTACAATTCCATCACCGGCTATCACCCTGCCAAGCTTCGGATCTACCAGGACCTGATTGAAAAGCAGATCTACCGGCAACCCTGGAACGAAGCAGTTCTTGACATGCTGAATACAAAATACCTGATCCAGAAGGACCAGTCGCGGCTTACACAGGCGTTCCAGCCGCGCCCGACGGCCCTGGGTCCTGTATGGTTCGTAAAAGGGATCCGCTTTGTAAAAAATGCGGACGAGGAAATGGCGGCCCTCGATCATTTCACGCCGAAGGACACGGCAATAGTGCAGGAGCAGTACAAACAGTTTATTCCCTTCATGCCGCAGCCCGATTCAGCAGCGGTCATCCGCCTGCTGAAAAACGATAATGACGTGGTGACGTACCAGTCGCAGGCGCCCACGAACCAGTTCGCGGTTTTTTCTGAAGTATACTATAACCGCGGATGGAAGGCTTTTGTTGATGGTAAGGAAATGCCGATCGTGAAGGTGAATTACGTGTTACGCGGGCTTGCCCTGCCGGCGGGAAACCACCAGATCGAGTTCCGGTTCGAGCCTGAAGGGTATATGAAAGGAAAGTCGCTGCGCACCGTATTCTCAGTTGCCCTGCTGCTGCTGATCGCGGGGGCCCTGTATGCAGAATGGCGCCGTGCTAATACCGTGAAGAAGTAATGCGTTTTCTCAGCGTTGTATGGTACAAGGTGCTTCCACCGCGGTACGGCGGTCAGAAGGGAATTGCATTGTTCAACCGCGCGCTCGCTGCCAGGTACCCGCTGGCATGTCTATGCTCCGCTGATAATGATCCTGCTTCTGAAGAATATCCTGTCCTGCCGGAATTGCCGGTGGGGAAAACGCAGTTTGCCAACCCGCTGGTGTGGAGAAAGATCATCGTGCAGGCCCGCAGCACGCAGGCGACCCATATCATACTGGAACACCCCTATCATGCTATCGCTGCCGTGCTGGCAAAAAAGATCACGGGCGCGCGCCTGGTAGTGCATTCGCACAACATTGAGCATATACGTTTCCGGGACCAGGGACGCCGGGGATGGAAACAACTGTGCCGGCTGGAACGGTATGCGCACAGGCGGGCAGACCTCAGCCTGTTCAAGACCGCAAAGGATCTCGTGTACGCGACAGATGCCTTCGGCCTGGATGAGACGAAGTGCATGGTACTCCCCTACGGATTTGACCAGCGGCTCCGGCCGGATACAGGCACGGCCTCCATTCGTGAACGACACAATATCGGGGACGACACCCGTATCATCCTGTTTGCGGGAACGCTCGATTACCTGCCGAATGCGGAAGCGCTCATCCACATGATCCATCACGTGGCGCCGCGCCTGCGGACCATCATGAGCCAGGAATACAGGATCATCATCTGCGGCCGCAATGAGCGCATGGCGCCGCTGCACGAACAGTTTTGTGCGTTTCCGGAGATCATCATTGCCGGCGATGTTCCGGACATCAGCCCCTACCTGCACGCGGCAGATGTGTTCATCAACCCGGTGACGAAGGTGGCTGGTGTACAAACCAAGATCATTGACGCCATCGCCGCCGGGTGCAACGTGGCCTGTTTTGAGAAAGCTACGGAAGGAATTGACCGGAACGCATGCACCGGGAAGCTGTTCGCAGCGCAGGATGGCTCCTGGCAGTCTTTTGCTGCGCAGGTAAAAACAGCCATGCAGGAAAAAGTGCCAACACCGCCTTCGTTTTATCTAACTTATTCCTGGGACAGCATTGTTGACAGATTCGTTGGCAGGGCGGCTACGCTTTAACCGGGATGCTTAACGAGCGCATATAGCTTGTGAGCATGAATAGCTTGGAAACAGGTCCCTTTCTCAGGAGCTTTGGTGGGATGCCCTGCTGGAAACGGATCATCTGTTCCAGCACCGGGTGCAGGGGTACCGGGTGATATTGTTGAACTTCTTCCCGGCTCCTGATGCCAAGATTGCGGTACATTCTCCAGTAATAATCGTACACGAACACATTGCGCAGGATGTCCGCGCCAAGCGTATCGGGGAGCAGGTGGTTCTCGGG
>DASUVB010000328.1:0-10015 GCA_036373835.1 Flavisolibacter sp.
AATTTTGACCGACCCCCGACTATCTTTGCCTGCCCATGCAATTCCGTAAGCAAAGCCTTTCCCCGCTGAATCACCATGAGTTCCGGCTCTTTATTGTTGCACGGTTCTTTTACATCATGGCGCTGCGGATGGTAGCTACGGTGGTTGCGTACAAGCTGTTCCACCTGACGAAGAGCTCATTCGCCATCGGTATCGTTGGCCTGTCGGAATTCATTCCTGTCTTCAGCCTGGCATTGTACGCGGGACATCTGATCGACCGTTCTGATAAAAGAACGCTGCTGATCCGTGGCATCTTCTCCTATTCCATATGCGTGCTGGCGCTCGTGGTCATCACGGCACCGGTCGTGGAAAGCAGCCTTACCGTCAGCCGCCTGTCGTTCCTGTTCTATGCCGTGATCTTCTGTACGGGTGTGATCCGGGCTTTTGCCGGCCCGACCTCCAGCGCCATCATCGCGCAGCTGGTACCGAAAAACATCCTGCAATACGCAGCAAGCATCAGCTCCACCTCGTGGCTTGCGGCGTCCATTCTCGGGCATGCGTCGGCGGGCTTCCTGATCGCCTTCCTGGGCGTGCATGGAACGTTCTACGTCATCCTTCTTTATGTTCTGGTGGCAACACTCATCCTCACCCGCATCGAAAAGAAACCTGTGGTCCAGACCAACCTGTCCACCCCTGCCTGGGAAAGTGTGAAGGAGGGATTGCGTTTCGTATTTCAACACAAAACGCTGCTGGCAGCTATTTCGCTGGACCTGTTCGCCGTGCTGTTCGGCGGCGCGGTGGCACTGATCCCGGAATTTGCTTCGCGCATCCTGCAGGTGGGCCCGATAGGATTCGGCTGGCTGAATGCCGCCATCGATATCGGCGCGATCATCATGATCATTGCCGTCACCATATCACCCTTGCGGAGGAACCAGGGCAGGATCCTGCTGGGCGTCGTGGCAGGCTTCGGCCTTTGTATCATCATCTTCGGGCTGTCGCGACTGTACTGGCTGTCATTCCTTGCGCTGGTGGTCGCGGGCATGCTCGACGGTATCAGCATCGTCATCCGCTCTACCATCCTGCAGCTGACAACACCCGATACCATGCGGGGACGTGTCAGCGCGGTGAACTCCATGTTCATCAATTCATCAAACGAGCTGGGCCAGTTCGAGAGTGGATTTACCGCGAAGATCATGGGTGCTGTGCCCGCGGTGCTGTTTGGCGGCTTCATGACGGTGATCGTTGTGGTGATTTCGTGGTTCCGCGCGCCGGGATTGCGTAAATTCGAATACTGAACTTAACCATACAACATGAAACGTCGCACCTTCCTGCTCAACACTGCCGTGCTCACGGCCGGTAGCCTCTTATACCGCCAGCATGCGCTCGCCGCTATTTTCAAAGTAAAGCCGGGGAACATCCGGATGCTGCGTGAAAACATCGGGATATTCACGGAACGTGGCGGCACCATTGGCTTCCTGCTGTCGAAAAAAAGCACGATCGTGATCGATGCCCAGTTTGCAGATACATCGCAGCATTTCATTGCTGATATGAAGGAACGCGCTGCAGCACCTTTCACCTATCTTTTCAATACCCATCACCACCGCGATCATACGGAAGGCAACCTGTCTTTCAAAGGCATCGTGGAGCACGTTGTGGCGCATGAAAACGCGGTGGCGAACCAGCGTACCGCCGCAGAGAAAAACAATACCATCGACAAGCAGCTGTTTGCCGACCTGACATTCAAAGAGGAGTGGAAACTAAAGGGTGATGATGTAAAGCTCCGCGGTCATTATTTCGGCCCTGCGCATACTAATGGAGATGCCGTGTACCATTTTGAAAATGAAAACGTCATCCATACCGGTGACCTGATGTTCAACAAGCGGCATCCTGTGATCGACAGGAACGCGGGTGCCAGCATCAGCAACTGGGTGCGTGTGCTCGACAAGGTGATCAAAAAAGGCGACAGGGAAACGATCTATATTTTTGGTCACGCGCTCAACTCCGGTGAAGAAACCGGTTCTGCTACGGATCTCGCGAAATTCCAGGATTACCTGCAAAAGCTCCTGCAGTTCGCACAGGCAGAACATCACCGGGGCGTTACAAAAGAAGAATTTATAAAGAGCACGGCGATCCCGGGTGTCACCGAATGGTCCGGCCAGGGACTGGAACGGACGCTGACAGCGGCCTATGATGAAGTTGCTGCCGTGAAACAAGGTTAGGACTACTTTCCCTGCTCCATCAGTTTCTCGAGAACATAAAACGTTGCCGGGCAGAAGGTGGCATTCTTCAGCGTAAGGGCCTGGCGCCTGATGATCACATCTTCATCGGTATAGGGAAACCGCGCGCAATCCGAAGGACGCTCGTCGTAAATGGAGCAACGGTTATCGCTGCCGAGAAAAGGACAGGGTGCCGACTTTGCGACAAAATCGCCATCCTCATCCACCCTCAGATAGGTGTCGATGAACTGGCTCTCCTTCATTTTCAGGTGCCGGCTGATCCTTTTGATGTCGGGCGTCTTGAACCTGGGCGAATAGTTTTTACAACAGGCCGCGCACTGCAGGCAGTCCACCTTTTCAAAGGCCTCTGCATGCAGCCCGGGCAATTGTTTCAGGACCTTGTTCCTGTCAGCGCGCGCCAGGAAGTTCTTATGCAACTTCGCCCGCTCACGGCTCTTCTTTTCCCAGTTATGCAGAATACCAGCTGACATGGCTGCAAAGAACCGAAAACAAAAGTTAACCCAGCCATAATCTTGGCGTGCTAGCGCTGCAGGATCAGCTTATTCACCAGGTGCTGCCGTTCCCCTGCCGCTTCGACAAAATAGACACCTGCAGGCAGGCTGGCCGCGTTCCATTCGAAAATATGCGTCCCCGCCTCCATTTTGCCATTAAATATTTCCCTTACAAAAGCTCCGCTCATACTACGGATCCGGATACTTACCGGCCCGGTTGCAACTGCGTCAACATGGATGCGCACCATACCCCGTGTTGGATTGGGCGTCACCTGCAGCATCATGCTCCTGTTCGCAATGCCGGGCATCTGCCGCTGCATGTGAACGGAGAAATTATTGAGCTGGCCGACATAATAAGGCCGCATCATTTCGTGGTCCTCGTGCGACAGGATGTGACAGTGCCACACATACAGTCCTTCAAGGTCAAACTTCGCAATGACACGCGTTACTTCTCCGGGAAACATGACCCAGGTATCCTTCCAGCCTTTTTCATCCGCAGCAGCAAGCCGCGGCTGACCGGAGAACCGGATATCCTCGAGGCTGCCGTCTTCTTCAATATCTGCATGGAATTTCTGGCGGTTCACCAGCTGCATGCTCACCATGTGCAGGTGTATGGGGTGTGCGTCCTCAGTGGCATTGAAAATTTCCCATACTTCAATGTCATTCGTCATCGGGTTCTCTGTGATGGGGTGATGGTAGGGCATGGCGCCGTCTGCAACAGTTCCCAGCATGGGCTTGAGGCGCCCGTATTCATCCTCTCCTTCAAAAAGAACGAGCTGCCTGGCCGGGGCATTCGGCTGTAACGGAACGATGGCAGGGCGAAGCGTTGCCGGTAACTGGATATCGGCAACCTGCTGGTTCATTGGCTGCACCACCCGGAACGCCATGATCTGCCCGGTCGTGGCAGGATCGGCGGGCTCGCCTTTCGGGAAAGGCGTCTTCGCGTTATTGCGCATGATGATGGTCTTACCTGCGAGGGAGGGATGCGAAAAATCGATGATTACATCCTTTCGCTCCCCAGGTCCTATCAGCAACTGGTGCATCGTGACGGGAACCTGCAGGAACCCATTGTCTGTGCCGATCTGCACTATGGGCTGGCCCGAGGACAGGAACAGGTTGTAGAACCGTGAGTCGGAACCATTCAGCATGCGGAAACGGTATTTGCGGGGTTCCACATCAAGTACAGGCCAGGCCATCCCGTTCACGAGGATAAAATCCCCAAAAAATTCGGGCATCACCCCCGGTGCGGGCGTACCGGGTATGGCCGGTGCCGAAGGATAAAACAATTGCCCGTTGACGGTAAACATGCGGTCCTGGATCGCAAGCCCCAGGTCATATGGTGCAGCGGGTAGCTTGCCGGTATTTCTTAACTGGATCTCGTTGGGATCAGTCACAAGGTAGAAGCCGGCAAGGCCTGCATACACGTTCAGCCGCGTGATCCCGAGCGCGTGATCGTGGTACCAGATGGTAGCGGCCTCCTGGTCATTGTGATAGTAGTAAGGAGTAATGTCCCCCTTGATAAAGCCATTGCCCTTCTTCATGAAGTCCGGTGTGTACCAGGCATCGGGCAGGCCATCGCTGGCAGACTCCGTATGGCCGCCATGCAGATGCGTTACAATGGGAACGCCATGCTGCTGGCCGGGCGTTTCAGCTTCCAGCGCCCAGTGCACGGAACCGTCGATGGGTAACAGGTGCGGGAGCGGCTGGTTGGAAGCGTTCAGTAGCTTGTTTCTCCAGAAAACCTGCACCGGCACATTCTTCATGGCCACGATTGTAGGTCCGGGGTAGTGCCCGTTATAACCCCACACGGTCGTTTGCAGCGGCGCCTGCGTCACCGGATCTTTCAGGCCGAGCCACTTGCTGAACTGGGTTATATCTATTGTATGCGTGCCGCCTGATGTGGCATCGAGCACGGGTGGAACAGGCAGCTGGTTGATGAATTTCTGCTGCGACCGGGGAGCAAGGAGGGACTGAGCCCGGGCGTTTATTGCAAAAACCATCATGACCAGCTGCAGGATGGCTGAAAAGCGTAGAATTTTCTGATCCATAAAAAAGAATTGAACAGAGAAGATACTCTCCTTAAGAAGGCCTGCCGATGATGGTGGTCATTACTTATAGTGACCGTCATTACTTTTCAACGGAAGGCCCGTCGTGCCCCGCCTATGATTCTTATCAACCCGGCGGCAACACATGCAAATTCGACTACATTTGCTGCGCAAATAATTTTTCTACCATAAACAATATGCTTCATGAAAATTACTGTTGTTGGAGCCGGGGCCGTTGGCGCCACCGTAGCCGATAATATAGCCCGCAGGGAACTATGCCACGAACTGGTGCTCCTGGACATCAAGGAAGGACTTGCCGAAGGAAAGGCGCTTGACATGACCCAGACCGCGGCCCTCCTGGGATTCGATACAAAAATCACCGGCAGCACAAACGATTATTCCAAAACAAAGCAATCGGACGTGGTGGTGATCACTTCGGGCATACCCCGCAAGCCGGGCATGACACGCGAGGAGCTGATCGGCACCAATGCCAATATTGTTAAGGGGGTAACCCAGAATATCCTGCAGCATTCACCCGACGCTATCATCATTGTGATCAGCAACCCGATGGACACCATGACCTACCTGTCCATGCAGTCCAGCGGCGTGCCCAAAAACAGGATCATCGGCATGGGTGGCATCCTTGATTCAGCACGGTTCAAGTGCTACCTCAGCGCTGCGCTGAATTGCTCACCGAATGATCTTAATGCGATCGTTATTGGTGGCCATGGAGATACGACCATGATCCCGCTGATCCGGTATGCGACATGGAACAGTGCTCCTGTCACCGGTTTCCTTTCCGAAGAACAGCAGAAGCAGGTAGTTGCCGACACGATGGTGGGAGGTGCAACGCTTACAAAGCTAATCGGCACTTCCGCCTGGTATGCACCCGGTGCAGCCGGCGCAGCCCTGGTGGAAAGCATCGTGCGCGACCAGAAGAAATTGTTCGCGTGCTGCGTATCGCTTGACGGTGAGTATGGCCATAAAGACATTTGCATGGGAGTACCGGTGGTCATCGGTAAGAATGGCTGGGAAAAGATCATTGACTATAAACTGAACAGCGACGAACAGGCATTATTTGATAAAAGCGCGGCTGCCGTACGGAGCATGAATGACGTGCTGAAGACCCTGTAATAAAGTCTCACATTCTTTCGAAGAGCGAAGCACCAGCTTCGCTTTTTTAGTATACGACAAGCTTGCGGGTGAACGTGTTTCCGTCCTGGCTGATCACCCGGATGAAGTAAAGGCCGGCGGGTAACACCAATGATGGAAACCGCTGGCTGATGTCTGTCAGCGCCTGGCGGTGCACCATCCTGCCCGCGGCATCGGTGACGATCAATTCATAGATGTCAGGTTCCATTGTTATGATGTGGACCGGCTGGTACTGCCTGCCCGGGTTAGGATAAACGATAACAGGATCATCCGGCAGGTAATACACGGTCTGCGGCTCACTGACAACTTCGGCACCGGAAGTTAATAGGAGTTTCGCGCGGTAGGTATTGGCACCACGTTGCATGAGCGGGTCGGTGTATATGGTCGTGAGCGCGGGTGAAACTGCAGCTATTGTAACATAACCTGATTGCGTGAGCTTCTGGAATTGCACCGATGTCACGCCGTAGGTAGTGCCGATGGTGGATGTCAATGATGCTGCCTGGTTCACGCCCACGGCAAAAAATGCCCGGAAATAACAACCAACTCCCTGCTGCCTGTAATCGATGGTATGGCTGCGGAAGCCCTCACTACCCTGGAGAACCGGGGCAACACTATAATGAAAAGCCGGGTGCTGTGCCTTGCTGAGAACCGCAAACGTATCAGCGGTAACATAAACCGGCTCCATATATTTTGCGCCCAGCTGGTACAACATAAAAGAATCTGAAACCTGGTTCCAGAACAAATGGAAAGTATCATCACAGTTGAAGCCGGTCTTTACATCCGTCCTTCCCGAAACAGTGAACACCTCTGACGCTATGGTATTGGCTCCAGCGACCATTCGCAATTGCATGCGTCCTTCACTGACCGGCAACGTCCAGGAGTGAAAGCCTTTCGAAACTTCAGGGATGCTTGCAGCCAGCTGCCAGGGCCCGCCGTCTACAGCATATTGCATTTGAGCCGGCCCCGTAAGCGTGGTTTGCCAGCGCAGCAGGTGTGCCCTGTTATTGAGCAGCGGGTTCGAAGCGGTGGGATAAGACCACGCAAAGGCGTTGGTGCTGTCGAACTGCCAGGTGATCGAAAAATGCTGGTAGGCCGATGCCAGCGCAGTTCCTTTCACCTCGATGGTATATGGTCCCGGAACCGGGAATTCCAGCGTAACCTGTTCCACTGTATTGAGTGTGTCCTTTTTACGTTGGGCCGGTGCAGCCAGTGAATCCGCGTGCGGTACAGGGCTCAGTACCCAGGGAAGCCATGTATCGTTTGTGCTTATGGATCGCACTGTGAGATCAAGGTCGTTGACCAGGGCTTTCTGCGCATTAGGCACTCCGGCGCGGTCGGTCCATGCCAACAGGATCCTGGCGCCGGTAAGGCCGGCAGGAATGTTTATTGAAAAAGTTCGCGTGGCACCAGGTGAAACACTGTCACTAAAAAAGCGGGAGGCGGCGACAGCCTGCATCGCGCGGAATACGTTCAACCGGCCATAGCCCGACGTATAATCCACGTGAGGAGTCCCCATGTCGTCAGCGGTATTGAGCAGCACGGCACGCACGAGCGACGCGGGCGGTATAACACCATGCAGACTTTTATACAGGTGCTGGACGATCGCTGCGCTGCCGGATACCAGTGCGGCAGCACCCGATGTGCCGTCTGTACCAAAGGCCACCACGTCCGGCTTTACCCGTCCATCATACGCCGGACCGCGCGAACTGGCCGCTTCTGCCGTGAAGAAGGAATCCATGGCGCCGACGGTAATGATATTCTTGGCCATTTTAAAACTGCCGGTAAGGTTGGCCCGGCCGGTGATTCCATTATACAACCCGGAAGCGGGCGTGGATGCGCCGGAATTACCAGCGGAAAAAACGTGCAGCAACACCGGGTTATTCTCCACCGTCTTATCATAGGCGGCAGCATCAGTGCCATAATAATTTTCGATGCCTGTTCCGTAGGAGTGATTCTGCACGGAGATGTTGTACTGCCGGTAAATAGAATCAGCGTCCGGCAATAGCGTTACATAATCAGATGAAGTCAGGCTTGCGCCCCACGCAACACCCTTAGCATATGGAGAAGAATTGCCGCCGCCCCCTGCGATGGTTGCCATGATCGACGCATGGGAATTGAACGCATTCTGCGTGGCAGGAGCGGAATGGAACCAGCGGCCCCGGAAATCTATATCCGCCGTGTCGAACATCTGTTCCTTAATGGACACGGCAATCTCGTTCCCATTCCATACAGGATAATAATGCTGTGCCATGCGCACATGGTTGGCGGTAAAATCAAATACACCTGTTGTGAGTTCCTCGATTGGCTTCCGGTGCGTATCCGCGAATAACACCTCCTCCTGTTCCACAAACAAAACAAGAGCATCCGGCTTCATGCGCACCAGCGCGGCCTTTGCAGGAACATACGCATATACGCTCCTTGCGTGCGGGAATGTTTTCAGCCATGACATGTCGCGTACCGTAACCAATAAATCGATGCTGTCCGCGGTGATCCGTTGTTGCTGCTGCACCACCAGGCGCAGTGAGGGAGACATTTTGTGCGCGGCCTTTTGTGTCACCTGTGCGTGTACAGCAACACAGGCAGGGATGAAGGTGATCAGGCACAGGATAAGGCGGCGCATGGAGCAATATAGGAATTCCTGCATAACTCGAACGGTCCAGTACCAGTCGCGCCTGTAACTTTTCGCGGTCCGGCAAAATAAGTGAAAACCTGTAAGGGTTGAAATTTTGAAACCATTTGTATCTCTCTATAAAATAGATCATTATCTTAATGATTCTTAATTATCAAAACCAAATACACACACATGAAAAGAATGATCAGACCCTTTGCGATCGCCTTTTGTGCGACAGTAGTTCTCGTATCGTGCAAAAAAGACACCGCACCCCAGGAAGACCAGATTTCAGAAGATGTGCTCACACAGATCTACAATCATGGTTTCGGTAAAACAAATGTTCAGAAAGTAGATGAAGGTTACCTTGTTGAAGGTGACATCATCCTCACAACCGAGTTTCTGAACAGTACGCCGGGCGGCAATTTCCTTCGCATTGCAAACAATGAACAGTACCGCACCACCAACCTGGTAAATGCAGGAGGCGGACGCGTCATTACTGTAAGCATGGACCCGAAGCTGAAGGCCAAGGCCGGGTACACGCAGGCATTGCAGGAAATGGTGAACAGGTACAACGCGCAAAACCTGTTGCTTAGTTTCCAGGTAGTTGCTTCGGGCGGAACGATCAACTTTGTTGACGCCGGCGGTCCATACCTGGCATCTGCGGGTTTCCCCAGCGGTGGCAATCCTTATCCCCAGGTAAAAGTGTATTCACGTAATGTGGGCGAAGGCACAACCACAACATTTATCAATTATGCGGCGACCATTTTCGCGCATGAAGTGGGACATTGTATTGGTTTCCGTCATACGGACTACATGGATCGCAGCTACAGCTGCGGTGGTGCCTATTCCAACGAAGGCGCGTCTTCTGTAGGTGCCGTTCATATCCCGGGCACGCCAACAACTGCTGATGCAGGAAGCTGGATGCTTGCCTGTATCGGACGTAACCAGAACCGCTACTTCAATCCGAACGACCAGACAGCACTGGGCTATTTGTATTAACAGGTTCAACCCCTTATTCAGGACCGCCGCACACCGGCGGTCTTTTTTTTGCAGCTCAACAGTAGAAACCAACTCGACAGGTATAGATGCAGATGTTATTTATTGCGACGTGATTATCAGGGATAAAACTATCACGTGGAATTTTCCTTGCGGTTACTCCGGAGAAAATGTAACTTAATAGAACCCAAACACATAAACCAACCACACACATGAAAAAGATATTCATCCCCCTTGCCATTGCCTGCGTCGCAAGCGTTATAATGATGTCCTGTAAAAAGGACGCAGCCCCTTCTGAAAACATCATTCCCGAGGATGTGCTGACGCAGATCTACAACCACGGTTTCGGCACCACCAATGTGCAGAAAGTGGAAGAAGGCTACCTGGTTGAAAATGATATCATCCTGACACCCGAATTCCTGAACAGCACACCGGGCGGACATTTTTTACGCATCGCTGAAAATGAGCAGTACCGGACCACGAACCTGGTGAACGCTACCGGTG
>DASUVB010000329.1:0-3295 GCA_036373835.1 Flavisolibacter sp.
GTCGCGTACTTCATAGTCCATGAAGCTGTTCAGGAACGTGTTGCTGTTGCCGAACTCCCCGTTGAAGCGAATGCTGAACTCGCGCTCCTTGTTCGAAGCGAATTTGCGGATATAGTCGGCGCCTGCGCTTTTTGTCGGGTATTCGTTCCGGCTGTTCAGGGTGTACCGGCTGATGCTGTCACCCGCGGTGTATGCAGTCGTGACCTCCTGGTTGAGGACGTGACGGTTATTTCCCCCGCTGATGTTGCCGTAAAAGCTGATCGTATTCAGACTGTCATACTCCCAGCTCAGCTCCGCGTTCCCGAAATTCCAGAAGTTATTCATCGTACGGGTCCCGAACAGCTCGCGCCGGGTAAAGGGGGCCGCCACGAGCGGCACCGTTTCCATGCGACTTTGACCCTTCACATTGCGGCCACCGCCGGCACCGTAATACATGGTGAACCCGATCTTGCCGAATTTCGCGCTGAAGTTGGTATTTGTATTGAACCAGCCATTGGAGCTGTAATAATTGTGTATCGATCCGTTATAGCCGACTACCTTTTTCCGGGTGATAATATTAATGATACCGCCTACACCTTCGGCATCGTACTTCGCTGAAGGCGTCGTGATCACTTCGATCTTTGTGATCAGCGCTCCAGGAAACCCTTTTAAAGCCTCTTTTACATTCTGGGCGAACATGGCGGTTTCGCGGCCATTCAGCAGCACTTTGAAATTGCTTTGCCCGTTGACCTGGATGTTGTTGTCACCGTCGACGCTCACGAAGGGCGTTTTGCGCAGGATGTCAATGGCAGATTCGGTCTTCGTAGCAGGATCGTTCTCGACATTGAAAATGATCTTGTCGTCACTTTGTTCGATCAGTGGCTTGCGTGCCGTGACCACAATACCTTCCATTCCGGCCGGTAACTTTGATAACATGATTGCGGGCAGTTCAACCGGTACAGACTCCACAGTGACATCCAGCTTTTTCTCCCCGTAACCGGTATGAGTAATAATAAGGGTATACATTCCTGAATCTGCCGGCAGCGAGAATTTGCCACTCTCATTGGTAAAGGCGGAACGGACCGGCTGGGTTAATTCAATTTTCCTGAACAATTCTACAGTGGCATATGTAAGCGGCTTGCCGGCCAGGCTGTCCATAACCGTTCCCTGGATGACAGGCTTCGTCTGTGACAATGCTGGTGAGGCGATGCAGATAATGATGGCAAGAAGCGCAGGGTAAAGTTGGTTTCGGCGCATAGCTGGCTGGTTTACGAAATTTATCGTAAGATGGACCTTTCAGCCTGCAGGAAATTTCTAATTCAGTATGAATGGAAGTATAATGTGATGAGTGTGAATACTTCGGCTATTCATACCAGGCATGTATGTAACGCCCGATGACCTGGATAAGTTGCGGATCCTGCTCGGTATCGATCATCCAGCCTTTCGGATTGCATCGCAATGTGCCGAGGAAGGCCTTGTCGATAATCAGGTCAAATGCAGTAGGGATTTCTTTTTCTTCGTTCAATGGGACCGCCACGCCGGTTATGTGTTTTCCATTGTAATCGAATGAGAGGGGTACATCATTCATAACCGCTTTTTATTGTTAAGGGCAATTAATAGTCCACACCGCTTTTCAGGGTGTGAATTATAGCACCGGTTGTTCACATCGTAATGCACACTGCTTTCTTAATTTTAGCGAATGATCGACGTGAACGAGCTCCGCTGCGGCAACATCATCCTTTATAAGAACGCAGGCAGGGTCCGCAAGGTTCGCTGTACCGCGCAACATATTTCCATGGAGGACCGGAGTGACCTGTACCCCGTAGTGCTGAAGCCGGAAATCTTTATCAGCGTGGGGTTCCGTGAAAACGAAAGCTACCCTTTACGGCCGCAGGCACAGGAATTCGTGCTGACGCTGCCCGTCATGGGGGTCCAGAAAAGCGAGATCCGTGGATACCGCAAGAGCAACGGGGAATGTTTTGCCAGGGCCGTTGTCAATGATCAGCCGGCCAGCAACAATGTCTTTCACCTGCATCTGTTGCAGAACCTGTATCATGCGCTGACCGGGTCAGAGTTGCAGGTTACAATTTAAATTATTGCTTCACTGCTTTAAGGCTGTATACCAGGGGTAGCTTGCCTCCGAAGCCGGTGATGTGATACCGCCCCGGACCTGCAGGCTCCATATGGGGCAGCTGGTGGGGTGAGTAGTCAAATTCCTTCAATATCACCACCTGCAAGCCCGCGGCAGTCAATGCCCCGTGCACTTCGCCGATGGAATGGTTCCACGTGGTGCTTTCGGTTTTAATAACGGCGCCTGTATCGGCGTAGGTTCCTTCCTCCTGTTCAACGATAGGCCCCCTGTTGAAGTAGCTGTACCTGATCCCGCTAAAATCATTATCGAACATCCACATGGCGGGATGAAATTCGGCAAAGACAAAAAAACCGCCAGGCTCAAGGCAGCCGGCTATCACCGCCGCCCACCGGTCGAGGTCCGGCAACCATGCAATAGTACCGTAGCTGGTGAAAACGATATCATACGTTCCCTGAAGGTGCATCGGAACATCATACACATTGCAGCAGACAAAAGTTGCGGGCAGGTGCAGGTCTTCCGCCAGCTGCCGCGCCTTTTCAATGGCCTTTTCCGAAAAGTCAACGCCTGTTACCGAAGCGCCCATGCGCGCCAGCGATAATGTATCCTGGCCAAAATGACATTGCAGGTGCAGGATGCTTTTCCCCGCAACATCGCCCAGTAATTCCAGTTCGATATCGTTCAGTGAATTTTTTCCCCGGAGGAACGCCTCCATGTCGTAGAAGTCAGACCGGATATGATGCGGCGTGCGTTCTTCCCATAACTTCCTGTTGATGTCCACGTATGATTGCGGCTCGTTCATGCCTGTAAAAATAAGTCGTCTGTTGATTCAGGGGAAAAGTATAAAAGAAGAAAGCCCTCCGCGTTGGCGAGGGGCTTTTATAAGAAATGAATCTTAGAAGTGCGTGAATCACCCAATTCACTGCGTCTCAAACCAATAAACCACCCAATCGTGTTGTAAAACTATTTGAAATCGCCCCGTTACATTCACAGATCGTTTTTTGAGGCTATCAGCGTTTTACGAACCCGCTTCTGTATACTATTATCGAAACACCGTGCCATTTTTTTATCCGTTTAATTTCAGCCGGAAACACCATTTTTCCTGCGCATTGTGTGGAAGTGTGAACACATTATGTTGCTTTTGCAGGAAGCAATAAATGATATTGTTTTAGTTGGATAAAAGAAGAAGCCCCGCGTGTGCGGGGCTTTATTCAGAAATGAATCTTA
>DASUVB010000330.1:0-5483 GCA_036373835.1 Flavisolibacter sp.
AGCCATATTGGTCATAATACACGCCTGTCGCCGGTATTCACGGTTAGCGGTACGGAAACAAAGGTCCCGGACATCAGCCTTACACGTTCGTCCGGGGGCCTCAGCGAAGTGACCGTCACTGCCAAGAAACCCATGGTGGAGGTGCGCGCCGATAAAACCATTTTAAACGTGGAAGGCACCATCAATTCGACCGGTTCTTCCGCACTGGAACTGCTTCGCAAATCACCCGGTGTGCTGGTGGATAAAGATGATAACCTCAGCCTCAGCGGGAAAAACGGCGTCCAGGTGTATGTCGACGGTCGTCCTACCCCGTTATCGGGACAGGACCTGGCGAATTACCTGAAGTCGATCGAATCGTCGCAGATAGAAGCCATTGAGCTGATCACCAACCCTTCCGCCAAGTATGAAGCGGCCGGCAATGCGGGTATCATCAACATCCGTATGAAGAAGAACAAAGCCTATGGCGCCAACGGCTCGGTGAATGCGGGCTACAGCGTTGGCTACTACTCAAAGTATAATGCCGGTGCTTCCATTAACTATCGCAACCGCAATATCAATATCTACAGCAATGTCACACACGGCAATGGGCTGAACCGGAATATCATGGATATTGAACGCAGCCTTGCCGACAGCAGCTTTGACCAGCGGGGTGTACTGGAATTCAGCTATAAGAACTACAATTACAAGGTGGGTGCTGACTATACGTTGAACAAGAAAAGCTCACTGGGCGTGCTCGTGAACGGCGCATATTCCACACCGGAGATTACGAACGAGGGAACAACGGTGATCAGGAATACCACGACGAACACCACGCGTGCGCTGCTGCGGGCGGATAACACGGCGGAAATGGGCCGCGATAACATGAACCTGAATCTCAATTACAATTATAATGATCCCAAGGGTACGAGCCTGGTGATCAATGCTGACCGGGGATGGTTCAACCTGGATAATGACCAGTACCAGCCGAACTATTACTTTACGCCGGATGGCCAGACGCAGACACATTCCGTGATCTACCAGATGTACAGTCCTACGGATATCACCATCAGTTCCGCGAAGGTGGATTACGAGCAGAATTTCCTGAAAGGCAAGCTGAGTGTTGGTGGAAAGACAGCCTTCGTGGACACTGACAACGATTTCCAGCGTTACAATGTGTTCTCAACAGGCAAGGAGCTTGACAAGAACGCCAGCAACAGATTCGTGTACAAGGAAAATATCAATGCCGGGTATGCCAGCTTCCTGCGGCCGCTGAAGGGGATGATCATCCAGGCAGGCGTGCGCGTGGAGAACACGGTGTCCGAAGGCACTTCCACGGGCCTCAAGCTGAATGGCAGCGGCTACGAGCCTACCCTGTCATCATTCAGGAGAAGCTACACGGATTTCTTCCCGAGTGCAGCCATCACGTTCAACAAGAACCCGATGAAGACCTGGAACCTGACCTACAGCCGCCGTATTGACCGCCCGGCCTACCAGGACCTGAACCCGTTCGAATTCAAGCTGAACGAATACACATTCCAGAAGGGAAATATCAACCTGCGCCCGCAATACACCAACAGTTTTGGCCTGACGCACACGTATAAGTTCAGGCTCAACGCCACGCTGAATTACAGTCACGTGAACGACATCTTCACGCAGCTGATCGATACGATTGAAACGTCAAAGTCATTTTTGTCGAAGAAGAACCTGGCGACACAGGATATCGTGAGCCTGAACATCACGTACCCGTTCAGCTACAAGTCGTATTCCTTGTTCGGCAGCATCAACAGCAATTATTCGAAATACAATGCTGATTTCGGTGCGGGCCGCAAAGTGGACCTTGACGCATGGGGTCTGACGGTGTTCCTGCAAAACTCGCTGAAGTTTGCAAAGACGTGGACCGCTGAAGTGAGTGCCATGTACAATGCGCCTACCATTTACATGGGAACTTTCAAAGGCGACGCGATGTGGTTCATGGACGCAGGGCTGCAAAAACAGATCTTCGGTGGCAAGGGAACCGTGAAAGCGTCCGTCAGTGATATTTTCAAGACACTGCAGTTCCGCGGAACCTCTGATTTCGCAGGGCAGCATACGGTGGCCAGTTCAACCTGGGAAAGCCGCCAGTTCCGCCTGAGCCTGAACATGCGCTTTGGCAGCACCACGGTAAAGGCCGCGAAGCAACGCAGCGGCAGCGCGGAAGATGAAATGAAGCGCGTGCAGCAGGGCGGTGGCGGAATCGGCATCGGAAATTAATTTAAAACGGCACCCGCAATGGCGGGTGCCTTATTATCTTCATTACGCATGAAACCAAAGAACCGGTATTCTGTCTGGAAGATCTTCTGGGTGCTACTGGCACTCTATCTTTTCTTCGGACTGCTTGGTATCCTCCTGTTGTCCATCGCGCCGGCCGTGGATCACCAGGTGAATTTTGACGAACTGGTCTCCTGGCGTTTGCTTGTGAACCAATGCGCCAGCCTGGCGTTTGCCACCGCATTTTTTTACTACACGCTGAACCGGTTCTATCGCCTGTTCGCGGAGAAAAAACCGGTGTCTCAGTTCATCCCGCCAGCGGCGATCGGTATTGCTGCCCTGGCAGTGTATAACGTGTTGTCATATTTCTTCATCTCCCAAAAACTCGTGGGCATCAACATCCGCACCAGTGAGCTGCAGGACAAGATGCCGGTAGCACTCGTGATCTTTTCATTTGTCTTCTCATGGCTGTTCTATCTGGGCATCTCCCTGCTGATCTCGTACCTCACCTTCCTGCGTGACGAAAAGAAACAGCAGAAGATCCTGGAGGAGCAAAAAATGCAGTTGGAAATCGAGAAGTCGCAGGCGAACTTCAACTTCCTGAAGGCACAGATCAATCCCCACTTCCTGCACAACACCTTGAACTTCCTGTACGCGAAGTCCCTTCCCTATTCCCCCGAGCTGTCGGAGGGCATCCTGACACTCAGTGACATCATGCGTTATGCGCTCAGCGAGGGGAATGCAAAGGACGGCCTGGCACCACTGAAGGACGAGATCGAGCATATGCGGAATGTCATCAAGATCAACCAGCTCCGGTTCAGCAACAGGCTCAATGTGAACTTCGACGTCCATGGCGTGCTGAATGGGTGGACCATCATCCCCTTCGTGCTCATTACGCTGGTGGAAAACGCTTTCAAGCACGGCGACCTGAAGTCACCTGATGCGCCTATCGATATCCGGCTGGATATTGAAGACCACAAGCTGGTATTCTACTGCCGCAATAAAAAGAAAACCGGCCCGAAGGAATTATCCACCGGTATCGGCCTGGACAACATCAAAAAGCGGCTGGATCTTGCCTATGGCAAAAATTATTCGCTGGATGTGAAGGACGACTCCGAATTTTATACCACACAACTCACTATACTCAAGCCCCATGATCAACTGCATCGTAATTGATGACGAACAGCACGCCATTGATATCATGGCGCACTATATCAACCAGACCCCTTACCTGCACCTGGCCGGCACCTACACCAACCCGATCGAGGCGCTGAACGTGGTGGCCACGGAAAAGGTGGACCTGGTCTTCCTTGACATCCAGATGCCGGAACTTTCCGGGATTGACTTCGTCAAAGCCATCCAGGGTAAGGCGCGCGTGATCCTGACCACGGCCTACAGCGAGTTCGCCCTTGAAAGCTATGAGCTGGAGGTAGTGGATTACTTGCTGAAGCCCGTGCGCCTGCCACGATTCCTGTCGGCAGTTCAGAAAGCCGTCCGCCTGATCACGGACGAAGAACAGGGAGCCCATGGAACAGCCGCGGAAGACGATTATATTTTTGTAAAGACCGAATCAAAGGGCAAGCTCCTCAAGATCAACCTCGGGGATATTGACTATATCGAAGGCATGAAGAACTACGTGGCCATTTACCGCGGCGGTCAGAAAACACTGGTGTATACAAGCATGAAGGACCTGGAAGAGAAGCTGCCAAAAAAGCAATTCCTGCGGGTACACAAATCCTTCATCATTCCCATCTCCCGCATCACGGGCATCGAGGGTAACCTGCTGCGGCTGAAGAATGTCACGGCCGAGATCCTGATCGGAGAGAATTACAAACCGGCGCTGATGGAGATTATTAAGAGCCGGATGATCCAATAATTTGAGAATTTGAGAATTTGAAAATTTGAAAATGCAATTTGGCAATGTGGCAATGTGCCAATGCTTTCTGAAATTACTCACCACCAGTATCTGTTTTGATCAATGTTCTTTGCGTTGCTTTGCGGGTACTTTGCGGCCTTTGCGTTACTTCTATTTAGGGCATCGGAACCAGAAAAAAGAAAGAAGATGAAAAAACTTATTGAAATCATTCTTGAGAATAACACAAAAATCACACTGGCCACACGGCATATCGTTTTCATTGAACCTTTGTCGAACGGTAAAACAAGGGTAACTACGGACGTTAAGACCAGCATTACCGACAGTAAGGCCTTCATCACAAATGAGGCATATGCTGATCTCATCAAAAGATTGGAGGATAATGCTTAAATGCCGTCGCCGGTACCAAAGGGCCCTGGCGCAGCTGAGGCCTTGAGTTACCAGGCAGCTCCAAACACAATATTATAGCGCAATGAACCAAAGCTTATTCAATCAATCACACATTTCAGAAATTTTGCAGCGGATTGACAAATTAACCCCGGCCCATCAAAGACGCTGGGGAAAAATGAATGTTACTCAAATGCTGGCACATTGCAGCGTATCCATGGGAACCGCCATGGGCATAAATGTCATTAAACGGGTCTTTATTGGCAGGATCGTCGGATCGCTGATGAAGCGCGGTGTGCTCGGTGAAAAACCATTTGGCAAAAACGCACCCACGGATAAATCCTACATATTTGCCGGTAACGAGGAACTGGCATTTGAGGTGGAAAAAGCAAAGCTGCAGCGTCTGGTACATGAATTTTTTGCAGGTGGTGCTTCGAAATGCACCATTCACCCGCACCCCTTTTTCGGTACATTCACACCGGGGGAATGGGCCATTTTTCAATGGAAACACCTGGACCATCATTTAAGGCAATTTGGCGTATAAAGGTTGAAATTTTTATACTGTCCGAAGCAGCCGTCGATCACGAATGAGCCATCCTGATAATATAAGCCTGATGACCACATACAAATCCAAAATCGGACCTGAGCTGCTCATTCCCATTTCAATCTTACTGGTGGGAACAGGCATATTGATGGCTTATGAAAGAGCGTGGCTCGGATTAGCTGTCGTTCTCCTTGTTGTTGCTTTTATCACTCATATGTTTGTGACGACTTACTACCACATTGACAACAGAACTCTAAAGATCCGGTGCGGTTTCTTCTATGACAAAACCATCAATATAGACACCATCGAGGAAGTCAAAAAGACCAGGAGCGCTGTAAGCTCACCGGCAGCATCACTCGACCGAATCATGATCAGGTACAACAAAACTGACACCGTCATCATTTCCCCGGGGAACAAGGAAACGTTTATGAGCCATTTGACAAGAATCAATCC
>DASUVB010000331.1:0-3699 GCA_036373835.1 Flavisolibacter sp.
GCAACCTCCCGTTGTTGAGCCGCCAAAGCAACAGTCACCACCACCTCAGCGAGAACCACAACAGCAGGAACCACCTGATGAGGACGAATACTATGAAACAGATTACCGTTGAAGAACTGAAACAGAAGTTGGACAGTGGCCAGGAAATAAACCTGATCGACTGCCGGGAACCTTTTGAATACGCCGAGGCGAACCTGGGTGGCAGGCTGCTACCGTTGGGCAAGATCCAGACCATGCAGGTCGAGGATATCGAGCACCTGAAAGATGAGGAGGTGATCGTTCACTGTCGCAGCGGCGCACGAAGCATGATGGCCTGCCTGATGCTCGACCAGATGGGCTTTTCCAATGTATACAATCTCGAAGGAGGCATACAGGCCTGGCAGGATAAGTTCGGGAAGACGATGTAGCGACACCCGCCTGTTCACACCACCCTTGCAGGATATTTAAAAACGAAAGGTGATCTTCCGGATCACCTTTCGTAATTCAGGTCACCTGGTTTTTCAGATTATTTTCCGATTTGTATGTTCAATCCCGTCATGAAATTCCTGCCCGCCATGGGGAAATAATAATTCTCTGTCACAAGCTGTGCACCCGTAATGTAGCTGAATGTGTAGCCGTTGGGCTCATATAGTTCATCCAACACGTTGTTTACCTGGAACACAACCTGCACCTGTTTAAACAACTTATGTGCAAACGTGTAGACGGTGCGCACATCAGCGATATAGAATGGATCCAGGCTGCGGCTGCTGTTGCCGGTATTGTCAAGAAATTGCCTGCCAACGTACTTGTTGATCACGTCGAGCTGCAACGACTTCACCGGCAGGAATGCAACAGTACCACCCGCAATGACAGATGGGGAGAAGGAAATGTCGGTTTCACCATACTGCTTGCTCACCTGGGTGAACGTGTCATAATCATCAATGTACTCTGTGAAATTTTTGATCCTGTTCCGGCTGAGGGTGAGATTGGCCGACGCGCGAAGCCACGTTGTCAATGTTGCCGCGCCCTGCAGCTCCACGCCCATGCGATAGCTTTCCGGGATATTGGTACGTGTATAGGCGCCTACGTCATTGATGCGCCCGGTCAGCACCAGCTGGTCTTTATAGTCCATGCGGTACAGGTTCACACCCGCGAAATTGCCGCCCGCTTTGTATTCGATGCCGAGTTCCAGGTCACGCAGCTTTTCGGGCCGGGGCTGTTCGCTCAGGCCTGCTTCAAAATCGTCCCGGTTGGGTTCCTTGGCGGCCATGCTGAACGAAGCGTATGCCGTCACCTGTTTGCGGTGCCAGGAAAGTCCCAGCTTTGGATTCACGAAGTCATACCGGTTGGTCACCTGCACGGTTGGATTGTCGCGGAAGCCTTCAATCGAATACTTCACATTCCTGTACTGGAGGTCGGCGAACAGGTTCAGCGATGGTAGCAGCGCCTGTTCCCATTTGATATAAGTATTAAGATCATTTTTCGAGGCGTCATGGTCATACCACCGCGTATTTCCCGACAGACCCTGCTGCGCCCATACGATTTCACCGAAGTGGCGGCCATCATACCTGGAAATGGCGCCGCCGAAAATGAGCGACGTCTTCCCCCGCGTATGCTGCAGTGAAAAGATATTGCCGTAAAAATTATTATCGAGCCAGAGTTGCCGTACCATATCACTGCGGTCGATGGTATCTGGTCCCACTACAGGTTCTTCCAGGTTGTACTTCGAATAACGCTGCTGTGCTTTGTACTGTTCGTAATATCCTTCGCCATGCGTCAGGAACAGCGCCGTGTTGAAGACCAGGTCGGGGAGGAACCTGTGGGTGAAGAAGAACTGGTAATGGTCCTGGCGGTAATTGTCCGTTTCATTGTCATAGGGCTCGCCGGTACGCTCCATCCCCGCGTAATTAATGGTGCGGTTGGTTGGCAGGTCCGCTTCGGAAACACCATACCATGCCTGGTAGGTTTTTTCTTTCCCTGTAAATACATTCAGGCGGAGATCCGTTTTGGCTGAAAGATATGCGGTAGAAAAATACAGCGACTTCAGGCTGCTGGTCGCGCGGTCGATGTACCCGTCGCTCGCGATCCGCGAAAGGCGCACATCAGCGATGAAGTGATCCCCGAGGAGTCCGGTTCCCGCCATGACGGTATTCTTCAGAGTATTGAACGAGCCGTAGCTGTTGTTGATCTCGGCATAGGGCTGGCGGCGCACTTCATTCGTGCTGAAGTGAATAGAGGCTCCAAATGCGCCCGCACCGTTCGTGGAAGTGCCCACACCGCGCTGCACCTGCACACTGCTCACGGAAGAAGCGAAGTCCGGCAGGTCCACGAAGAAAGTTCCCTGGCTTTCCGCATCATTGTACGGGATGCCGTTCAGGGTGACATTGATTCGCGTCGCATCCGTGCCCCGGATCCGGATGCCGGTATACCCCACACCATTGCCGGCGTCGGAATGGACGATCACCGATGGTGTCTGGTTGAGCAGGAAGGGTAGGTCCTGGCCCAGGTTCTGTTTACGGATATCGTTTTTACTGAGGGTTGTTTTCGCAAAGGGTGCTGTTGCACCTGCCCGCACGGCACGCACTTCCACGGGGAGCAATTCCGTGGTATCCTGTTGCGCGGTGGCTGAAAGCGAAACCAATGTGCTGATAAAAAATGCAAACCTTTTCATTGTTTAATTTTTAATGAAAGGGCATGCTGTGTAGAGAGTGTGAAAAAAGGGCCGAAAGGCTACTCCTCCCTGCGCAGGCATTACCCTGATCAGGTTCTGCGGGTATGATCTCAGCCGCCCAAAGGCAGCACCCCGGAACTGGGCCCAAAAGTAAGGGAATTTTTGACCGGGACTGTAACCTTTCGCGCCGTGGTGCGTTACACCGGAAACGCTTATAATGAAAATTTACCTGTCCGTAGTGTTCCTGGTGCTTTCCACTTGGGCCTGGTCGCAGAAGGTCATCAATGATCCGAATGTCGAACCAAGGTCCGTCGGCACGTTCCACGCAATTGAAATCTCTAATGCATTTGACGTATACCTGACGCAGGGAAGTGAAGAAGGTCTTGCAGTAAGTGCTTCTGACAAATCGGCCATCGAGGGCATTCGCACTGAAGTGCAGAACGGCGTGCTGAAGATCTGGTTCGATTCGAAAATGAAATGGCAAAGCAGGAAGCTCCGCGCTTATATTTCTGTGAAGAACCTGAGCCGGATCAGTGCTTCCGGCGCCAATGACGTTCACATTGAAGGAGCACTTTCCGTCCCGGACCTGGAGATCCACCTGGCAGGTGCCAGTGATTTTGAAGGAACGATCAACGTTAAAAACAAATTACGCGCAGACCTCAATGGCGCCTGTGACCTTAAAATTTCGGGGAGCGCCGAGCAGGCGGTGATCACCGCGGCTGGCGCCAGCGACGTGCGTGCATTCGATTTCAGAGTTGCCAGCTGCACCATCAGCGCAACAGGCGCCACGGATGTGAAGGTGACCGTTGAACGGGAGCTGTCAGCTGAGATCAGTGGTGCCAGTGACGTGACTTATAAAGGCAATGCCGTCATAAAGGATCTCAAGAAAAGCGGGTCTTCAAGTATCCGCAAGTCATAAACGGTGACACGGGCCCGGTTTCTACCGGGCTTTTTTTTGCGCGTCAGAGTTGCTGCCAATACGCAACTAAAGTCCGGCAACCACAACACGTCTCCCGACTCCCGGCTCCCGACTCCCGACTCCTGTCTCC
>DASUVB010000332.1:0-2214 GCA_036373835.1 Flavisolibacter sp.
GAATGAAACATCCGCGCCCGGGCTATGGAACTGCTCGACAAGGTAGGGCTTTCCGATCGCGGGCATCACTATCCCGCGCAGCTGAGTGGTGGAGAACAGCAGCGCGTATCGCTGGCGCGCGCTTTTTCAAACAATCCACAGATCCTGTTCGCAGACGAACCTACGGGAAACCTTGATGCGGAAACCAGCGAGCGCATCATCAACCTGATCTTTGACCTCAACCGCGAAGCCGGCACAACGCTGGTGCTCGTCACACACGATCCGGACCTGGCCTCGCGCACGGGCCGCATCATTCGACTGAAGGGAGGTCGTGTTGTGTCCGACGACATGGTCACGGAGATGGGAGTTGTCAGCCATTAGCCCGGAGACGGGAGACATGTCCTAAAAACTTAACCTTAACCTCAACAACTCAAACATCAAACCCCAAACATTATATAAGTGGCTTTTCGTAATGGCATGGCGCGACAGCCGTCGCAACCGCTCGCGGCTGCTGCTGTTCATTTCGTCCATCATCCTGGGCATTGCTGCGCTGGTTGCCATTGATGCACTCGGGAATAACCTGCGCGACGAGATCGACAACCAGGCTGCCACACTCATCGGCGCTGACCTCGAGATGAGCAGCAACAAAGAAGTGACGCCCGCCATCCAACACCTTATTGATTCCATCGGCGATCGCAAGTCCGAAGAAAGGCGCTTCGCATCGATGATCTATTTCCTGAAAAACAATGGAACACGGTTGGTGGAAGTGCGCGCGCTCGAGGGGGAATATCCTTACTATGGCTCCATTGAAACGGTGCCGGTGAATGCCGCGACATCCTTCCGAAACAGGCAGGAAGCCCTCGTTGACCAGACGCTGATGCTGCAATACCAGGCGCGCATTGGCGATTCCATCAAGCTGGGAAACGTGGTGTTCCGTATTGCAGGAACACTGATGCAGGCACCCGGTCAGACGGGATTCAACGCATCCATTGCGCCTGCGGTTTATATTCCGCTGTCATACGTTGATGCCACGGGCCTTCAGCAGAAAGGCAGCCGCATCAACTACCGGTATTATTTCAAGTATGACCGCAAGGTGGATATCGGGGCACTGATGAAAAAGATCGAACCGCGCCTCGAGGTCGAAGGGGTTTATTATGATACGATCGAAACACAGAAAGCGGATACGGCACGCTCCTTTGCCGACCTCACCCGCTTCCTGTCGCTGGTGGGCTTTATTGCATTGCTCCTCGGCTGCATTGGTGTGGCGAGTGCCATTCATATTTACATCCGTGAAAAGATCAGTACCATCGCGGTGCTGCGGTGCCTCGGCGCTACGGCCGCACAATCGTTTTACATTTACCTGATCCAGATACTGGCCATCGGGCTCATTGGTTCTGTCATCGGGGCCCTGCTCGGGACGCTGATCCAGCAGTTCCTGCCGGCCGTGCTGAAGAATTTCCTGCCATTCGAAATAGAGACCAGCGTCTCCCCTGCCGCGATCCTGCAGGGCGTTGGACTCGGTCTTATCATATCATTTCTCTTTGCGCTGTTGCCACTGGTATCCATACGGAAGATCTCGCCGCTGAATACGCTGAGAATTTCGTATGAGCATACCCGTAAGGGAAGAGATCCCGTAAAATGGCTGGTATATGGCCTGATCCTGTTGTTCATCAGCGGCTTCACCTGGCTGCAGCTGCGGCAGGTTTCCGAGGCCCTGGTATTCACGGCGGGTATCGTGATCGCGTTCCTGGTACTTTCAGGGATCGCTGCACTGCTCACGTGGGCCATCCGGAAATTCTTTCCCGGTTCGTGGAGCTACCTGTGGCGGCAGGGCCTTGCCAACCTGTACCGGCCGAATAACCAGACGCGCATCCTGATCGTTTCCATAGGCCTGGGCACTGCCCTGATCTGCACGCTGTTTTTCATACAGGGGATTTTGCTGAACCGCGTCAGCCTCTCCTCCAGCGGCCGCCAGCCCAACATGCTGCTGTTCGATATCCAGCCCGCACAACGCGAAGGCCTGCTGAGTCTCGCACGCCAGCAGGGACTTGCTGTTAACGGTACGGTTCCGATCGTGAACATGCGCCTGGAATCCGTGAACAACATCACGCCGGCAAAACTGCAGCAGGACAGCTCGATACGCATGCAGCGCTGGATCTTCACCCGGGAATTCCGGGTTACGTTCCGGGATACACTGACAGACACGGAAAAGATCACCAAAGGAACCTGGAACAG
>DASUVB010000333.1:0-3934 GCA_036373835.1 Flavisolibacter sp.
GCGCAGTTCAACAATATGCTGAACCGCAAATACGAGCGCTGGAACCAGTACCCTGTGTACGGGATCAACTTCCTCGGCGGTGTTGTATTTTCGTTCGCACAAAAGAACTGATGCTGCCGATCCTCACTAAATATTTGCTCGCCCACAAACAGGTGGTGATCCCCTTTGTAGGCAGGATAGAGCTGCTGCAGCATGCGCCGGTGCTGGATGTTGCGGAAAAGCAGGTGATACCCTTTCGCTATGAGCCCAGGCTTACAGTTGACGATACAATATCATCTCACCAACTCGCTTTCCTGGACCTTTTCAGGATCAGTGAAAAAAGTCTTTCAGATTTCGGCAGGAGATTCTCCGACAGCGTAAAGAACCGCGGTTTCCGTTGGAGGGGCATCGGCAGCTTCAGCTGGCAGGGGCACGCCATGGTGATGGAACCTGAAATGTCATCCCTGGCGGGCTGGCAGCCGGTTCCTGCGCAAAAAGTGCTCCGCGCAAACGTGATGCACCAGCACCTGGTAGGCGACCGTGAGCTCACCTCGGGCCAGGTGACCGACATGCTGCAGAAAAAGTCAGAGAGGAAAAGGTTGGATATCATCATCGGCTGGTCCGCACTTGCAGTCCTTGCCGGCGCGCTCATCTTCGTCCTGGCGCGCGACCGCTTTGCGCCACAATCCTCGGGGCTGCGTACAAAGGCGGTTCCATCCTTTCAATTACCGGGACAGAAATAGCGAAACTTACGTTTATTTGCCACCCGATGAGCAGCATTCATTACACGCAATGCCCGGTATGCAGCAGCACTTCCATTGACCCGATGATGAAGGTTACGGACCATTCGGTCAGCGGGGAGGAGTTCGTGGTCTGGCAATGCCGCAGCTGCACCCTGCGCTTCACACAGGATGTGCCCGACGAAGCTTCCATTGGGCGTTATTACCAGTCGGCCGATTATATTTCCCACAGCGATACGGACAAGGGCCTTGTCAATAAAATGTACCGGCGGGTGCGCGCATTTACGCTGGGCCGTAAGGCGGACCTCGTCATCAGTAAAACAAAATCTAACGGCAGGCTGCTGGATGTGGGCGCGGGCATTGGTGCATTCGTGCACACGATGCAGTCGCGCGGGTGGCAGGCGACGGGCGTGGAGCCGGATGCGGGTGCGCGCGAGCAGGCATTGCGCCTGTTCAACATCCGGTTGCAGGATGCGGGCTACATAGAGCAACTGCGCGGGCAGCAGTTCGATGCCATTACACTGTGGCATGTGCTGGAGCATGTTCACGACCTGCACGGGTACATGAACCAGCTGCGATCGATCCTTGCTCCCGGCGGAAGGCTTTTCATAGCCGTGCCCAATTATGATTCCGTGGATGCTGCCATATACAAAAGCCGCTGGGCGGCGTACGACGTGCCACGGCACCTGTACCATTTTACGCCGCGATCCATGGCTGCCCTGCTGGAGCAGCATGGTTTTAAGATCGCGCAGAAAAAACCCATGTGGTTCGACAGCTTTTATATCAGCCTGCTGAGCAGCCGGTACCGGCATGGATCGCCATCGTGGATCGGGGCCGCAATGAGTGGCCTGCGTTCGAACATCACTGCGCTGTTCAATACCGACCGTTGCAGTTCGGTCATTTACATCACGGCGCCAGTCTAGTGCTGGAAATCCACCTCGTAGGCGTGCGGCCACAATTTGCCGGTGATCCAGAATTTTTTAGAGGCAGGGTGGTACGCAATGCCATTCAGCACCGCGCTGTTGCGGGTGTCCAGGTACGGGTTTTCTGACTGCACCCGGTTCACAAGGTCTGTAAAGTCGATCCGCGCTACAACGTTGCCGCTTGCAGGATCAATCTTCAGCACGGAATTGTATTGCCACTGGTTGGCATAGATGAAGCCATTCACATACTCCAGTTCATTCAGGTTCACTGCGGGCGTTCCGGATTCCATGACAGAGACCGTCTTTGCGAGGCGGAACGTGGCCGGTTCATAGAAATACAGCCGGTTGCTGCCATCCGAAACAACCAGTTGGGAGCCGTCGTTGGTAAGTCCCCAGCCTTCACCGTTCAGCGTCATGCTGCGACCCGGCTGCAAAGTGGCGGCATGGTACGTGTGGACCAGGTGTTCTTTCCACGTCAACTGGTACAGGGTATCGTTCAGTATCGTGATGCCTTCGCCAAATTCCTTGTCGGGTAAGGATACCTGTTTTACAACCTTGCCGGTGGCCGGTTGCACCTGCATCAGCTTTGAAACGCCGTAGTTCCCGGTGCCGATGTACAGCAGGTCCTGGTGAAATTCATAGCCCTGTGTGAACCAGGATGTATCGTGCGGCCTTACCGACAGGATGCTGTAGCTCAGTACCGGCGTCTGTGGCACGGGCGGGTCGGCTGTGGTATCATTATCGTTGCAGGCGATAATGAACAGGAGACTGGTAAGCAGGAAACAAACGGGCAGCAACTTCATATGGCAAAAATAATTGCACCGACCTGTCAAAGGGAAATAAGCGGGAGAAATCTTTGTTATTTGCGTAATGAAATCTATATTTGGACAACCTCCCCGTATCCTTCAAAAAATCACCTACTTATAATCGTCCCCTACCTGCGCTGAGCAATCAGTGAATCCGATTTTCCAATACCGGTTGAATTGCCTGCCGTAATCTATGCCTGCGCAAATACTGGATCTATGAGGACGACAATCCTGGGTATTCTTTTATTACTGACTTCTGCAGCCTGGTCACAACGGGAATGTGTAACCGCGAACTACCTGGAGCAGCAGAAACTGCAGCAGCCGGCGCTTCGTGGCATACTCGACAACGTCGAGCTTTTCATTTCGCAGCATTCTTCTTCATCGCAAAAAATACTGGGCGGGGGATCGCGTACCGTCGTACGGATACCGGTGGTCGTGCACGTGCTGTACAACACCGCTGAACAGAACATTCCTGAAATACGCATTACCGAGCAGATGGAAGTGCTTAACCGCGACTTCCGCATGCTGAACGCCGATACCGCTGCGATCCCGGAGCGCTTCCGGCCGTTTGCCGCGGATACAGAAATTGAATTCTACCTGGCCACCGCCGACCCGGAAGGAAGACCTACAACGGGCGTTATCCGGAAATTCACCCCGGTCACGAGCTTCACGACGGACGACAGGATCAAGTACACGGAGCATGGCGGGCATAATGCCTGGGACAGCCGTTACTATCTGAACATATGGGTTGGCAACACACGCACCATCCTGGGCTATTCCACCGTTCCCGGCGCTGCCGCCGAACGCGATGGCATCGTTGTCAATTACACGGTCTTTGGCAAGACGGGCGGTATTTACGGGCTGGGAAGAACAGCGGTGCATGAGGCGGGCCACTGGCTTGGACTGAAGCACTTATGGGGAGATACCTACTGCGGCGATGACCTTGTGGGCGATACGCCGGTGCAGGGAAATTTCACTACAGGCTGCCCTACCGGGTTCCGGACCTCCTGCAACAACGGTGCGCTGGGAGATATGTACATGAACTACATGGACTACACCAACGACGCCTGCCTCAATATGTTCACGGAAGGTCAAAGGGAGCGGATGCACGCATTGTTCCTGCCCGGCGGTCCCCGGCATATGCTCCTGTCCAGCAAAGGACTCTCGGAGCCGTGGATGCCGGCACTCACCGAACCATCCGTGGTGGAACCGCTTGTACGGTGTTACCCCAATCCTGCCACTACTGAGATCACGATCCAGGCCCCCACTGACCTGCTGGGCAATATGGTGACCGTTTACGATGCGAATGGCCATGTTGCCGCGAGGTTCCAGCTGGTTTCAACCTCCCAGAAGATTTCACTGGCCGGGTTGCTGCCCGGGGTCTATTTCATCCAGGCATCCAACGGGAAACAGGTCTTCCGCAGCAAATTCTCCAGGTTGTAGTTGAATTTCATTCGTCGTGATGCTGACTACGGGACGGAGCCGG
>DASUVB010000334.1:0-2578 GCA_036373835.1 Flavisolibacter sp.
TTTTGCGGGTCATCATATCTCGTCAAACTCTTTAAGCCAAATTATCATACCACCGTCCAACCTGCTCTCCTGATTGTCTTATAAAATTATGGGGTTTGAGGTAGATTTTTCTACAACAGTATGAAGATTTTCAATGCATCATGACGCAGGAGTCTGGTATGATTATTTAAACGGATAGGAAAATATTTGCTCATTTTAAATTGGTAATACTATGACCACAAAATCAAAAGTTATCCTTGGCCTCGTAGGGGCTGCTGCCGCCGGTGTTATTGTTGGACTGCTGCTCGCTCCTGATAAGGGATCCGAAATCCGCAAGAAAGTAAAAGATACCGCAAGCGACTGGGCAGATCACCTGACAGACCTGTTTGCGAATGCAAAGGGCGAGATCAGCAACCTGAAAAGTAAGGGTGCGAAGGTTGCCAGTGATGCCGGAAGTACATTTAACAATGTTCGCGAAAGCTACAGCTGACTCTGAGGCAGGTCATTTTAAATGACCTGCTTTCTTTTTACATTTATTGAAAGCCTCAGTATGGAAGATTTCAAGACAGCAGAGGAGACCCAGCCAAAAGACGATTTCAAGACAAAAGCAACGCACCTGAAGGATCATGTCAGCGAGTATGTACAAACCTACGTGCAGATCGTCAAGTCCAGGGCAACGCGGAGCGCATCCAATGCCGCTGCCGGGGCCGTGATCGGTGTCCTGGCTTTCTTCTTTACTTTATTCTTCCTGATTTTTGCTTTTACCGGGATCGCCTGGTGGCTGGGGGGGGTGCTGGACAGCCCGGCTGCGGGCTTCTTCATCGTAGCAGGCTTTTTCCTGCTCCTGGTAATCCTGGTGTTTGCCCTGCGCCGCAAAGTGATCATACCGATGATCCGTAACATGATAATAAGCAAGGTGTATGAGTAAGTTCAAAACATACGAAGACCTGCTGCAGGAAGAACAGAGGCTCCAGGTAAAGCTGAAGGCAAGTGAGGTGCTGATCCGCCAGGACCTGGCCGGGGTAAAGGAAAGCCTGAAGCCGATGGGACGGGTGATGAATGTACTCAGCAAGCTGACGACAAGAGACCATACCGGCCCGCTCGCCAATTTCGGGGTGGAATTCGGTATCGACCTGCTGTTCCGCCGCTTTATCCTCGCACGTGCCGGCTGGTTCACGAAGATCCTGGTCCCCTATATAATTAAGAACTATTCGTCGCACCTGATCACGGAGCAGCAAAAGGCGAAGATCATGCAAAAGATCAACGACATCTTCAGGAAGATCCGCCCGAAACCGGAGCCACAGGCCGAGGAGAAAGGCAGCCCTGCCGGTTCTGCTTCCTGACAGCTGCTGCGCCCTGTAGAAGTTCTTCCCATTATTACAGGCATTTGAGGAAAAACATCCGAATGCGGCCAGCATTTCCCGCTTTAAAAAAAAGGTACAGTTTTTAGATAGTAATTCACAACAATACTTTTATGCAACATCTTCAAAACGATCCTCCTAAGGATCCAAGAAAAAACAATGAACGCCGGGGTGAAATGGCAGACAGCACGCCACGTCGCGAAGGTGGTGATGATGCGCTGGCTGAATCTTCACCCACTGACATTCACTCTGATGAAAAGGTGATCGTCAATGAGCAGCGGGAAAACAAGGTGGTGAATACCCCTTCGCAGACCGATGCAAATCCACCGGAGGGAGATAACTACGACAAGGAACTTTGATACGACAGCATATTGCCCCCGCCGAGGTTGAATCAGGTGGATGTGACGGAATGAATAGCGGGGGTTCTTAATTGAGCCCCGGGTAACCGGGGCTTTCTATTCATGGAATGATTGGCGGCAAGATCCGAGACGTTGAGGAATAAGTTCTACTAAACCATGGGCAACACTGCGACTGTTGTTCACCTGCAACCCTGAAATTTTCTGGTACATTTTTTTATACAGGTATTCCGACAGGATACGTGTGCCCCCAGCAACCATTCAATTCAAAATTTAGCATGCAAAAGATCACCATTAAAAACAATCTTCCGGCAGGTGCCATCCTGAAGACCGGTCGCCCTGCAATACCTGCATCTTCCAGGCAACCGGTTTCAGAGCGTAAAACAATGGACCCTTCCTCTGCATTCACGAAAGGACAGGGTTACCCGATACCCGCATTTTTTGAATACCGGATCAAGCCACGTGATTTTGATCCGCTGTAACTTTTTTGATTCACCCTGCACCGTACGGCCCCCGCTTCGGCGTGGGCTTTTTTATTTGCTGTGGAAAAATATACCCACTTTAAGGCCGACTCAGCTATTCATGGCGGTAACGGCTGATGTATTGGGACTGAGTAATCATGATAATATATTGAATATCAACAAATAGTATCATTTTTTGGCGGGACGCTTTTTTTGGTGCTTCACTTGTCATATACAGTGATACGCCAAAATCAGGAACATGATCAATCAGCGTTTAGCCCAGAAGCAACGGCTAAAGATTCTGCCCCAGCAGATTCAGTTGCTTAATTTTTTTCATCTCAACACCCTGGAACTGGAACAGCGGATACAGCAGGAGCTGGAAGATAACCCGCTGCTCGAAGACCAGAAGAATGAGTTTGAA
>DASUVB010000335.1:0-4146 GCA_036373835.1 Flavisolibacter sp.
CGTCCTGCTTGTTCAGCAGCGAGATGCCCCTGCCGATCCCCTGGTCAAGCGCTTCGCGGATCCCCATGGCGGCTTCAGATTCAGTAATGCTGCCGGTGCCCATGGGCAGGTTGGATAAAGTGTCACATGCGCTGAAGCTGCAGGCAACACAAAGGGCGATCAGATATTTCTTCATCGGAAAGTTTCGATACAGGGTTCAAAATGCAGGCCAAACCACCGGGTTTGAGCCGGTCCCTACATTTTCAGGTTCTGCTTTCGGCCGGCAATGCGGTTGCGGAGGTATCTGAAGAACCGGGCGCGCTCCCGCTCACTAACGGTGCTGATCAGGGTAGATTTTCGGATCAGGTTCTGGATATACGTGTACATATTGTCGCAAAAGCGTACATCCCGTGTGGTCATAAAGTTGAGCACGTTATGTACCAGGAAGGCAGCCTTGGTGTTGTCGAGCTTTACCAGGATGGAATTTTCCAGGATGATGATCTCATTGAAATACATCTGGAATGCGGATAATGGCGTGCGCGTCACGTCGGCTGCATCAAACTTAAATCCCTCCGTAGCCATGTTCTCCAGGTGGTTCACCAGCTTTTCAAGCGCTTCGTAAATAATGAAGATCTCCTCGGTGCTGGCGAAAATGTTGGAGTCATGGTAATATTCCACCTGCCGAAGCGTACTGTTGAAGGATTCAATATTCCACAGTTCTACGGAGTCGATGCGGTTGTAGTAGTCGAGTGCCTGCCTTCCCAGCGCAAAGAACTCATCGGGGTAGACGTCAAAACTGAATTTCCGATGAGCAAACTCGGGCAGGTGCAGGATGTTCTTCATCCAGAAATAGTATTTGAAGGCCGCTACTTCACGGAAGTGAAAGTGATGGAACACGGGGATGTCCTTGCACATGTAGAAAATAGTCTTTTCTTTAAATGTCGACATGTATTTCATGTTCTGGGCCACACCCGACAGCCATTCGTCGAACCTGAAGGACTCCGCCTGCACAAAACTTCCGGTGAACAGAAAAGCATCGGACTGAAGATTCATCAGGTTGTCCATGGACAGCCTGTAGTGCATGCAAAGCTTATACACCTCCTCCAGGCTCAGTGGCTTTTCACCGCGGATGCGGCGGTACGCGCTGTCGGTACTGATATCAAGAACAGCAGCCATTTCATCCACGAACGATGCATCCGGGGGGAGTTTCGTGCGCAGGTGCTGGAAAAGTTTCATCTGGAGTTCTGAGCCCATTATTCAGGTTTGATGGTTTGTAATGTCCTTTGCGGGATCTTACGTTTCAGGTGATTGAAAAAGATGCTTCTTTGTTTGTCGTTGGCATGGCTAAGCAGCGTAGCCCGCTTCATCAGGTTCTGCAGCTTTTCCGAGGTTTCATTGCAGAACGCCGCGTCTATTGTAGCCATATAATCCAGAACATCGTAATTGAGGTACACGGTTTTCCTGCCGTCCTGTTCCACCATGATGGTATTACTACCCATGACCAGTCGGTTATGGAAGAACTGGAAATTGTCCTTCCGCATGGTGCCCGGTTCGCCCGGGAAAAATTTACTGCCTGTTTCTGCCTGGTCGTGGATGTGATCAAGGGTGGCTTCCAGTGCACGGTAGATCTCAACCGGGTCTGATTCATTATTAAAATACCCGGCTTCGCGGTAATATTCGATCTGTGCAATGGTGCTGTTAACACATTCGCTGTTCCAGATCTCAGTGGAAGGTATGCTGCAGTAGCATCTTACAATCTCCCGTCCCAGCGCTTCCACTTCGGGTGGCAGCAGGGCAGGGTCGTATTGCCGTTGGGTAAATTCGGGATGCCTGAGAATGGATTTCATCCAGAAAAAATAGTGGAAGGCAAAAATGGGCCGGTAGGCAAAGTCATAAAATATGGGCAGATCCTTGCTCAGGTAAATGATCCCCGGCCGGGGTGCCGACTGCAGCAGCTTCATTGCATCCAGGATGCTGCCCAGGTATTTTTCGAAAGAATCGTTTTGTACCAGCACCCTGGAGAAGATCACCGTATTGCTTCGTGCCGAGAGGGCAGTGTCGAGCGAGATGCCAAACGCCTCGCACAGCAGCTTTGCTTCCTCAAGCACCAGGGGAGTTTCCCCGCGGATCCGCCGGTACGCGCTGTCGTTGCTGATGAACAGCTTTTCCGCGACCGTGTCAGCCAGCGACGCCGAGGCCGGGAGCTTTTCCCGGATGCGCTGGAACAGATATTCCTGGAGCTTAAGCATAAGCCGTTAAAAGTTACCTCATTTCGAGGCGATAATCAATGACCTTGGAGATCGGCACCATCAAACACTAATAAAGCTACCCGCTTGTGCCGGCATTGCGGGTGCCACTTGGCAGATGACGCAAGCATATTGGCAAATGCCCCGGGTGGCACCATAAATGGGGGGGGTGCGTCTGAAGGCGCTGTGGTATTGCCTGCAGATTGTTATCAATGGTACTGTCCGGTGGTGGCTCAATCTCATTCACAGGCCATTTGCAAAAATTGCAAAAGGCGCTTTGTGAGCCCCATAATTCAATTATAAAACGGCCCTCCACCCAACTACCTTGCTTCAACAAACAACAACATGAAAAAGTTAATGACCACATTACTGATCCTCGTTTCTCTCGCATCATTTGCCCAGAATAATAAATGGTTCGTATCCGTTTCGAGCAACAGGAATTTTGGAGGCCCGGCCGCATCCATCAAAAAACAGATGAACCGCCAGGGATTCAATCACACCAGCCTGGCCACGTTTTTTGGAATCACCATTTCAGAGGATCACCCGGTGATCAACAAATCCCCGAACCTGATGCTGCATGCAGGCAAAAGGATCGATGCCAGGAAGAGTGTTTACATCGCTGCAGGTATCGCCGATATCAGCGAAGTGTCCGGTTATAAGATCGAAGGCAATCCTTCCGGTTTCTGGCTGCTCGACGGAACATACGGCAACAATCCGTCGGTTAAGACAAAGCTGTACCAGCTCAGTGTGGGATATCTTTTCTCGGAAAAGCGTCGTGCAAAATGGGGTGTAGCGCCCTCCCTCTTCGTGATGGACTATACTTTAACAAACTATGACGAGTCGGACCGGCATACAGCATTTACTGCAGGGATCACGGGAACGGCACGGATCCCGCTGGGCCGGGAACGCAGGCTGGTAGGAGTTGACCTGATTACAGCGCTGAACCTGGTGCCCCCGGTCAAAATGAAGTCCGGAAAGGCAGACAGCAGGTATTTCAGCCCCGGAAGTGTGAATATGATATTCGGCTCGTTAGGCTTAGCCCTTAGTTTCAGAAGATAATTTCCTGTATAAGTTTATAAAAGCTTATTTTATGATACCAACGATCATGATGCTATTGCTCCGCCGATACAGAAAGGTGAACCCGGAAGGTTATGTGCTGCTCAGGAAGCGGGTATCCCGTATCGCGCGCATAATGTTCCTGCTGGTCATCGCAACGGGCATTGCCAACGCAGCAAAAGCACAAAACCGGCAGCTGACATATACCGTCATGAAGGGAGATTCGGAGGTGGGCAGCATGTATGTGTCAGAAGTGATTTCCGGCAGCCGCATCAACCTTAAACTGAACCTGGATGTCACCATCAAGTTCCTGTTCAGCTTCAGCGCCAAGGGCGTGGAAGAAGCCGTGTACGATAATGGCGTGCTGGTGTATTCGTATTTCTACCAGAAGCTGAATGGAAGTGAAAAGGTAAACAAGCGGCACCGCTACGTGGATAAAACTTACGTAGTCAATAACAAGGGCTCGCAGGAAAAGGTCAATACGGCGGCTATCCGGTATAACATGATATGCCTGTATACCCACGAGCCGGTCAATGCCAGCCGCATTTATTCTGACAAATACCAGAAATACCTGGCCATTCAAAAAATCGCTGACCGTCATTATAAGATCGTCTTCCCGGACGGCAACTACAGCGAATACTTTTACGAAGGCGGGACCTGCACCAGGGTCGAGGTGAACAACAGCCTGTTCAATGTTGTGATGCTCCTTAAAAAGTAAGTCATGGCAACCGTTATTGTACTAACCGGCCTGTTGGCCTGTTTTTTCGGGCTGCTGATGCAATACCGTCGTGCATCCTGCGCACGTGTCACCGGACTTGCGGAGGCAATTGCTGAAGGGCGGCTGAACTGCATGACGCAACGTAAC
>DASUVB010000336.1:0-3102 GCA_036373835.1 Flavisolibacter sp.
CAATACCCAGCACCATCACTGCGAAAACAGCCAGCCAGTTGTATACGGGATGCGGTTTGCCTGCCAAGCCTGTATTTTATAGCTAAGCTACAGACTTCCCTGCCCAATTTACTGTACCGGACTTCATATCTCCAAATGACCCACGCCCGCCAGCTGCATATTAAACTCACCGGAAAAATGCGGCCAGCGAATCCGGAATATGTTCATCAAACGCTCCTGACCAGAACACCGGCACATCCCTGCCGTTGAACAGGAACACCCCGGTACTGTCCTGGTACCGCCGCGTATGCACAGGGTACAACCTTCCATGGCTGCCGCGGAACACCAGCACCTGCGCGGGATCTCCAAGTACCACGCGGCGCACCCGCAGCGAATCGAGCTTCTTCCGCGCCACCTCCTGGTAGTAGCCATATGCATCCACCAGCTGATAGTACTCCTGCCGGTGCTGCTCCATGAACGCATCCAGCGAATCCTGGCCGTGCTGCCTGCGGATCATGTCCAGCTTCAGAAAGGCCTCCACCACCACGGGACCCGTGAGCGACACCTGTGGACCGCCCAGGGCCGTATCAGTTTCAACAGGCGTAAATACGCGGGTGGACGGGCGGCCACCGCAGGAGAGGAGAACAAGCAGGATGACCGGGAAAACCAGCTTTGCAGAACTGCTCATTTCGAACCGGGATATAACTTTTTGGTATGGCGCATGGATGCCTTCACCAGCTTTTTCAATACGCCGACATCAATATCCTCGAGCTTCTTAAAATAGACGCAGGATTTGAACGCCTTGTGTTTGCCGAGCTGCTCCAGCAGCGGCTCCTTTTCAGGGAATTCCACATCGACATAGATGACCATCGAATCCCTGCGGGGTGAAAATGCGGCGATCGGCGCATCTCCTTCGTGCCCGGAGGCGTACCGGTAATGGTAGTTCCCGAACCCGACGATGCTGGGCCCCCACATGTAGGGTTCCTGGCCGGTCAGCTCGGAGAAAAGTTCCACCAGCCGGAAGCTGTCTTCCAGCTTCTGTCCCTTGGCAGCCCTGCGGATGAAGGCACCGACGTCCTCGCCGGTGGGAGCGGTCTTGGTTTTTGCCATGGTGCAAGCTACAAAAATGGAAAAGTAAAAATGAAAAATGTAAAATGTAAAAATGGGGAAGCGTCTAGGTGCGGTTCCGAAAATGCGCTTCCGTTTAAAGAATAAACATCTGTACTACTAAAGGAAATTTTTTGAGTAACGCAAAGGCCGCAAAGGATACGCAGAGAAGCGCAAAGTGAAGCGTACTCCGATTTCAATATTTCCCAAAGAATTCAACAGCATTGTATACGACTAAACAACTAAACGTACCCCGGGTAGAAAATGGCAATTCACCCATCTCCATTTAAAATTTAAAATCTAAAATTTAAAATTGTCTGCGGCAATCCCTTCTCATTTAAAATTTAAAATTTAAAATTGCTTACGGCAATCCCCCCTCCACTTAAAATTTAAAATTTAGAATTTAGAATTACAACAAAAGTGCGTATCGTTCCTACATTTTCCCGGTAAGTATTCGGTTCCAGTACATCCACGGCAGCACGCGGCGCTTGAGCTGGTACATGCTCCAGCGCTCCTGGCTCTGGTCGAACGGGAAGGTTTCCAGGGGCTGGTTGTCGTAATCGAATTCCGCCAGCACCAGCTTGCCAAAGCCCGTGATGATCGGGCAGGACGTATACCCATTGTAGCTGGCCAGCAGCGGCTGGTGCTTCATGGCCGACAGCAGGTTGGCCACCAGCACGGGCGCCTGCTTGCGGATGGCCGCCCCCGTACGCGAGGTCGGAAGGCTCGAGGCATCACCCAGCGAAAAGATGTTCTGGTAGCGCACATGCTGCAGGGAGTTCTTGTCGACGGCTACCCAGCCGGCTTCGTTCGCCAGCGGACTTGCCTTGATAAAATCCGGCGCGCCCTGGGGCGGCGTTACATGGAACATATCGAACGGCACTTCATACGGCACATCCTTGTTGTCCGCGCCGGTGCCAATGAACTTCGCGATCTTATTCGGACCATCCACTTCTGTGAGCTTTACAAAAAACTGGAGATGGATGTTGTTGCGCTTCACCACTTCGAGCAGGGTCTTTTCATATTTCTGCACACCGAACAACCGGGTGCCGCCACTCCAGTACTCCACCTGCACCTTGTCCGCCAGGCCATGCTTTTTAAAATAGTCTGAGGCCAGGTACATGATCTTCTGCGGCGCGCCGCCGCACTTCACCGGTGTATGGGGATTGTTGAAAATGGCCTTGCCCTGCTTCAGGTTGCTGATGCACTCGAACGTGTATGGTGCGGTCTCGAAGCTGTAGTTGGAGCACACGCCGTTCTTCCCGAGCGTTTCCTGCAGGCCCTTCACCTCGTGCCAGTTGAGCTGGATGCCGGGCGCCACCACCAGGTAATCATACGTGATCGTGCTGTCGTCGTGCAGGCGCACGCTGTTCTGTTCCGGCTGGAACGTCGCCACCTTTTTCTGTATCCATTTGGCGCCGCGCGGGATCACTTCTTCTTCGGTGCGGATGGTGTCGCGGATGTCGAATGCGCCACCACCGACCAGCGTCCAGGCGGGCTGGTAGAAATGCTTTTCGGATGGATCAACGATCGCAATATCGAGGGACTTATCCTGGCGAAGAAGCTGTGCAGCCACGGAGATGCCGGCATTGCCGCCGCCGACGATCACGATCTGATGGTGTGCCATATCGGGTATTTTCCCAAAGCTACCACGCTCCTCCTCCCGGAATCGTGACTTTCATCACATTACACTATTAGTTTGAGGTTTGACGTTTGAGGTTTGAGGTTCCCCCTTTACTAAGAGTTCGGTGTCAGGGAAATTCGTGTCCGCATTTTCAAATTATCGCTGTCTGCCTCCAGGCAGGAAATTTTCAAATTGCCTCATTGACAAATTGTCTCATTGTCACATTATCGAATTGTCCCCTTGTCCTGCCTGCTTTTGCGTAAGAATAACGCAGAGAACGCAAAGGCCGCAAAGGATACGCGGAGAAACGCAAAGTAGAGCAAATGAAAAAGTAAAAATGTAAAAACTGAGTGCCCGGATTGTAAACGACTAAACGTCTAAATGACTAAACA
>DASUVB010000337.1:0-9042 GCA_036373835.1 Flavisolibacter sp.
TCACTTCAATGAAGTGCAGGATCTTTCCACGGCTGGCGATGATGTCGATCTCGTAGTGCGAGGACCTCCAGTTGCGGTGCAGCAGGGTAAATCCTTTCTCCAGCAGGTATTCCGCCGCCAGCTCCTCGCAGGCCTTACCGAAAGCATTATGATCTGCCATCAACATGAAATTAGCCACCGCTACGGGCGCGTGGAAGTCGTTCTGCGCCCGCATCCCGGGGAAAATCACGTGCTGTCAAACGTGTATTTCTGCCTGCCACGTGGTGAAAGGAATCTTGTAATTAATTGCGATTCTCTATTTTTGACCAAAGTTTGTGACAATGAAAATCAACAGATCTGTTCTACTGGCTTTCGGATTGCTGATCCTGGCGTCGTCTTTATACCGTGTGTGGCCCGACAGGCCTTTTGGTTTTGCACCGCAGTGGGCCATGGCTGTTTTCGCGGGTGCCGTGATCAGGAACCGCGCGTGGGCGTTCGTGCTTCCGCTGATCTCCATGCTGGTGTCCGACACCATTTACCAGTTCATGTACCAGAACGGAACGTCCGAGATCTGGGGTTTTTATGAAGGACAGTTCTCAAACTACCTGCTGTTCGGGTCCCTGGTCTTCTTTGGAATGATGATCCGCCAGCGCAACTGGCTACAGATCTTTGCAGCCTCATTCGCTGCGCCGTCGGCCTTTTTCCTGGTAAGCAACCTGCTGGTATGGATGGCAGGCGGGGGGTACGCTCGTCCAACCCTGATGATGGCGTATGCAGACGGTATCCCGTTCTATCAAATGAGCCTGGTGGCGACGCCGCTGTTTTCAACCTTACTGTTCGGAGCATATTTTTTGCTGACTGCGCAACGCACTGTAACAGCGGATATGAAAGTGATCCGGTAACTTGACCGTTCAAAAAATATGATTGATGCCCGCGATGCGGGCATCTTTATTTGGTGAAACACACTACAGGGGAGCGACATTATAAAACAAGGTGATCGGGATCGATCTCGTAGCCTTCATCCACCAGCAGGTCGGTGCCGTCTGCGGCCGCGGTTGCCAGCTCGTCGCAGCGGTTGTTATAGGCATTTTCGGCGTGTCCCTTCACCCAGATGAATTTCACATGGTGCTGCCGGTACAGGTCATAGAAGCGCACCCATAGGTCTTTGTTCTTTTTCCCTTTTGCAAAATTGGTGGCGAGCCATTTATTCAGCCACCCTTCGTTCAGGGCTTTCACGATGTACTGGCTGTCGGAATAGATGGTCACGCGCATGCCTGGTTTTTTCAGCGCTTCCAGTCCTGCGATCACGCCCATCAGCTCCATGCGGTTGTTAGTGGTGTGGCGATATCCCTGTGACAATTCCTTCCGGTGTTTCCCGCTCATCAGGATCACGCCATAGCCGCCTGGTCCCGGGTTGCCCCTGGATGATCCGTCGGTGTACATGGTTACATCAGCCATACAATCTTTGTCGATCAGAAATCTAAACCTGGAAAACGCCGGTCTTTAGTTCGTCCATTACCGGGTTATGATCCGCTGCGTGGATGCCTTCGGAGATCACGCGGCGGGTATCTGCCGGGTCAATGATGGCGTCCACCCACAGCCGTGCCGCGGCATAGTATGGTGAAGTCTGCCTTTCGTAGCGTCCCTTGATCTCGTTCAGGAGGCGCGATTCATCTTCCGGAAGGATGGTTTCACCCTTTGATTTCAGCGCGGCCACCTGGATCTGCAGCAACGTTTTTGCAGCCTGCTCGCCACCCATTACAGCGATCCTCGCCGTAGGCCATGCATAAATGAAGCGCGGGTCGTATGCCTTGCCGCACATCGCGTAGTTACCTGCGCCGTAGGAATTGCCGACAACAATGGTGATTTTCGGGACCACCGAATTGGCCACGGCATTTACCAGCTTCGCGCCATCCTTGATGATGCCTGCCTGCTCGCTGCGGCTGCCTACCATGAAGCCGGTGACATCCTGCAGGAAGACCAGCGGAATTTTTTTCTGGTTGCAGTTGAGGATAAACCGAGCGGCCTTGTCGGCGCTGTCATTGTAGATCACGCCCCCCATCTGCATCTCGCCTTTCTTCGACTTGACGATCTTCCGCTGGTTGGCTACGATGCCGACGGCCCAGCCGTCAATACGCGCGTACCCGCAGATGATCGTTTTTCCATAATCTTCCTTGAACTGGTCAAAGGTGCCGTCATCCACGATGCGGTGGATCACCTCCACCATGTCGTAGGGCTTACCATCTGCCGGGAAAATGTCATAGATATCATCAATACCTTTCGCGGGCTTTCGCGGTTTGACGCGGTCGAACCCGGCGCTTCCTTTTGCTCCCAGCTTTTCCATGATCCGCTTCACCTGGTCCATGCATTCCTGTTCCGTATCAAATTTATAATCGGCTATGCCTGAAATCTCGGTGTGCGTGACGGCGCCGCCCAGCGTTTCCGTGTCCACATCCTCGCCGATGGCCGCCTTTACCAGGTAGGGTCCCGCCAGGTAGATGGAGCCATTGCCTTCTACCATCAACGTTTCGTCGCTCATGATGGGCAGGTAGGCCCCGCCGGCGACGCATGCGCCCATGACCGCCGCGATCTGTGTAATTCCTGCCGCACTCATGCGTGCGTTGTTGTAAAATATCCTCCCGAAATGTTCCTTATCCGGGAAAATCTCATCCTGCATGGGCAGGAACACCCCGGCACTGTCGACCAGGTAAATAACAGGCAGGTGGTTCTTCATAGCGATCTCCTGCATGCGCAGGTTCTTCTTACCCGTGATCGGGAACCACGCGCCGGCCTTCACCGTCTGGTCGTTTGCCAGGATCACGCACTGCCGCCCGCCTACGTAGCCAATGCCGGCCACGGTGCCGCCAGCCGGGCAACCGCCCTGTTCCTCATACATTTCGAACCCGGCAAAAGCACCGATCTCAACAAATTCCGAATTCTTATCAATGAGGTAGTGGATGCGTTCGCGCGCTGTCAGTTTGTTCTTTTCTTTTTGTTTGTCAACTGCTTTTTTGCCGCCGCCCTGGTGGATGACCTGTAGGTGTTGCTGCATCTGCTCAACCAGGTTCTTCAGTGGAGAACCGGCAACCGATTTTTCGCCCATCGCGCAAAGATATGGTTTGGGGACCTCCGATTATGGCCCGGCATTGGCATTGCAAAGAATGGATGAGGGTTTTTCAAATATGAAATTCCCTTAATTTGCGAGACAACCCTTAGCGTTAGTAATGAATACGATACCCGGTAATTCAGTACCGTCTACAGATCATTATATCGTGGCAATAGGAGCCTCAGCTGGAGGCCTTGAAGCGATCCACGAATTCTTCGACAACATGCCGGCTAACGGCAACCTGTCCTTTGTCATCATACAGCACCTTTCACCCGCCTACAAGAGCCTCCTGGTGGAACTGGTATCCAAGCATACCCACATGAAGGTGTACGAAGCCAGCCACATGGCCGAAGTCCTGCCGAACTGTGTGTATGTTATTCCAAATGACAAGCTCCTCAGTATAAAGGACGGCCGCCTGATGCTGAGTGATAAAAATTTCGAAAGAGCGCCGAATACGGCCATCGACTTCTTTTTCAAATCGCTCGCCGAGGACCAGCACGCAAAGGCCATTGCTGTGATCCTTTCCGGTACAGGAACCGACGGCACGCGTGGCATGCAGGCCATCCAGCATAACGGGGGGATGGTTCTGGTACAGGACCCGCTGACAGCCAAGTTCGATGGCATGCCCAACAGCGCGATCGCCAGTGGTTACGCTGACTACATTCTCTCACCCGAGCTGATGCCGGAGGAGATTTTTAATTACATCAAGGAGCGCCCGATCCGGGTGGCTGCGGAGGGGCAACCCGATGAGAGTCTCCTTCCCGAAGTGCTGAAAATGGTGGAACGCCATTGCCAGTACGATTTCATGAATTACAAGACGCCGACGATCCTGCGTCGTATCGGGCGCCGCATGACCCAACTGAATTACCAGAAATTCACCGATTACATTGAACACCTCCGCCGGTCGCCGGACGAATGCCGCACCCTTGGAAAAGAATTCCTGATCGGCGTCACCAAATTCTTCCGTGATGGGGCCGCGTTCCAGGTGCTGCGTGAGGAAGTGCTTCCCGGCCTGCTGCGTGCAAAGGCGGACCAGGACATAGTGAAAGTATGGGTCACGGCGTGCAGCACTGGCGAAGAAGCTTACAGCATTGCCATTCTCATTGATGAATTGCTGCAAAAGATGCAGAAGCACGTGGAGGTAAAAATCTTTGCGACCGACATTGATATCGATGCCATCGAATTTGCATCGCGGGCCACGTACCCTGCGCAAAGCGTATCGGAACTGGACCCCGCCATCGTTCAGAAATATTTTCGCCGGGATGGCAACCAGTACATGGTTGAACCCCTCCTGCGCAAGCAGATCGTTTTTGCCCGGCACAATATCCTGAAGGATCCGCCCTTCATCAAGAATGACCTGGTGACGTGCCGGAACATGCTGATCTACATGAACCAGCTGTTACAGCGGAAAGTACTGTCCACGCTGCAGTTCTCCCTGAATACCGGCGGCTTCCTGTTCCTGGGCCCGAGCGAAATACCGGTATCCATACAGGAAAACCTGGAGGAAGTGAACGGAAAGTGGAAGATCTACAGGAAGACCGGGAATGACTACCGTTTTACTGCCGACAAATTCCCCTCAACGCAGGCCTACAAGATGCAAAAAGAATCACAGCCCGGCATGCGTGACAACAGCCTTCGCCGTTCACTCGCGGATGATTTTAAAAACGTACTGACGCAGGAATACGGATTCGCCGCGGTGTACATCGACCGTAATTTCGAAGTCAAGGACGCCGTGGGTGATTTTAAAAAGTACCTGTCGTTGCCGGACCGCGTGTCGAGCCTGCAGATACTGAAAATGGTGACGCCGGAACTTTCCGTGGCGCTGAATACTGCAGTGCGCAAGGCAATGAAGGAAAACATAACCGTTAACCTGCACCCGGTGCGGATCAAGAACGAAACAGGCGAACGAGCCGTCCAGGTGTTTGTCAGGCCGGCATCATTCGAGGGCTATATGACGGTTGTATTCAGCGAAAACCATGATACGGTTGTTGCCAAAAACATAACAGCATTCAACCCCCAACCCGGTGAATCCATTAACTACATTACCGAGCTTGAAGATGAGCTGAAGGAAACGCGTATGAACCTGCAGCTCGCCATCGAGAGTCTCGAAACAGCGAACGAGGAACTGCAGTCCAGCAACGAGGAGCTGCTTTCTGCAAATGAAGAACTGCAGTCGAGCAACGAGGAGCTGCAGTCTCTCAACGAGGAGCTGCATACGCTGAACACGGAGCACCAGATGCGCATCCGCGAGCTGATCGAGCTGAATGATGACCTGAACAACTATTTCAGGAGCTCCGAGATCGCGCAGGTGTTCGTGGACCGTAACTACCGCATCCGGAAATTCAATCCTGTGGCAGTAACAATGATCAACCTGATTGAATCCGACATAGGCCGGCCGATCGAGCATATTTCCACCAACATCCGCGCAGTAAACCTGGTAAAGGATATTGATACGGTTGTGACAAGTGGCAAGTCCGTGGAAAAGGAAGTGGAGCTCAGTAATGGTGCCATCATCCTGATGAAAATACTGCCATATGTGCGGCGCGACCAGGAGATCGACGGTGTGGTGATCACGTTTGTTGATGTCACGAACCTGAAACAACTGAACACGATGGTCACGGGCATCCTCGATGCGTCGGAAGACCTGATCCTGTCGTTCAGGAACCGGGAAGACGAAGCAGGCAACACGGTGGATTTTGAACTGATGGCCTCGAATAAGGCGGCGGACGCCGTGCTGAAAACAAAGATGGACCGCACACCGACACTTCGTGATGTGCTTCCCGAAAAGTTCCGCGACGAATTTTATGAAAACAGCAAGGCCGTAGCCTTGGAAGGAACATCGTTCAGCAGGGAAATGAAATTCCCGGTGAACGGATCAGAAGAATGGTTCCAGGTGACTATCACGCGCATGCCCATGGGCATCCTGATGACGATGTCGAACATCAACGAAAAGAAGATCGCGCAGGAAAAGTTGCTCCAGAGCTATGATGAGCTGATGCAGGTGAAGGAGAATTACCAGGCACTGAACCTTGCGCTGGAAGAAAAGGTCGAGGAACGTACGCAGGAGTTCCGCTTCGTAACCGACTTCATGCCGCAGATGGTATGGGCAACGAGGCCGGACGGGTACCACGAGTTTTACAACAAGCAATGGTATGATTATACCGGGCTGACATACGAGCAGACCAAGGACACGGGATGGAATGACGTCGTGCATCCCGATGACCAGCAGCGCGCCTGGAAAGTGTGGAATCATTCGCTGAAAACGGGGGAACCCTACGAAATTGAATATCGTTTCCGTCGCTATGATGGAGAATACCGTTGGTTCCTGGGGAGGGCGCTCCCGTTGCGCGACGATCATGGCAGGATCACCAAGTGGTTTGGTACCTGCACCGATATCCATGACCAGAAGCTGATGAACGATATCCTGGAGAAAAAGGTCAGGGAGCGCACGCAGGAGCTGCAACGCATCAATTCCGAGCTCGAGTCGAGCAACAATGAACTGCTGCAGTTTGCTTCCGTCGCTTCGCACGACCTGAAGGAGCCTTTGCGCAAGATCCATATGTTCAGTAACCTGATCCGCGAGCGTTACCAGGACACGCTGAGCGGCGATGCCGACAGCTATCTCGACAGGATCGTGAAAGCCTCGGCACGGATGACAAAGCTGATCAACGACCTGCTGACCTTTACACGCCTGTCGGTAAACAGTTCCTACGAGAATACTGACCTCAATGTCATCGTGGATGAAGTGATGAGTGACCTTGAGCTCGCTATCAATGAGAAAAATGCCGTGATCGAGATCGGCGATCTGCCGGAGGCGGAGATCATCACAGGGCAGATGCGGCAGGTGTTCCAGAATATCATCAGCAACGCCCTGAAGTTTACCAGGCCGGGTGTACGACCGCACATTAAGATCACATCCAGCCTCGTCAGTTCGTGCGATACGGAAGCACGCCCTTCCCCGGCAGGAAAATTCTGCAGGATCGAGGTGGAGGACAACGGCATCGGGTTCGACAACCAGTACAGCAAGAAGATCTTCACCATCTTCCAGCGGCTTCACGGACGTGAACAATACGACGGTACCGGCATAGGCCTGGCAATCACCAAGAAGATCATCGAAAAGCATAACGGTGTGATCACAGCCTCCAGCCGCGAAAACCAGGGTTCGCGCTTTACCATTGTGCTCCCGCTGCAGCAGCAATATGCGCCAACAGTAGCCAGCCTGAATTAACGGAGGCTGCGTTGTTGATGTATTCTAAACGGGTATTAATGTCCGCAGTGGTGCATTATTTGCATGGTACAGGCAGATTAAAGCCTGATTCTATGCGAAGCATCAACCACACCCTTGGACTGCAGTGTAAGGTCGCACTGTTTCTTCTCCTGTTGTCTGTCGCTTCCCTGCCGGCGGCTGCACAGTATTTCGGACGCAATAAGGTGGTGTACGAGAAGTTTGATTTTAAAGTAACACAATCACCCCATTTCGACCTGTACAATTACCTCCGTGATACCGAGGATAAGCAATGGTTCTCCCAGGTAACAGAACAATGGTATTCGATGCACCAGCGTGTACTGCGCGATACGTTCAAGCAGCGCAATCCATTCATCCTGTACCTGCACCATGCGCATTTCCAGCAGACGCGCGCGATCGGCGGCCAGATCGATGTAGGTACCGGGGGTGTGACGGAAGCATTAAAAAACCGGGTGATCATGCCATTGTTCGAAGCGAACGCACAAACAGATCACGTGCTCGGGCACGAACTCGTGCATGCCTTTCAATATCACCTGGTGCAGGATTCTTTTTCGCTGAATGCGTTGAACAATCTCCCGCTGTGGATGGTGGAGGGGATGGCCGAATACATGTCCATTGGGCATATTGATCCCAACACGGCCATGTGGTTGCGCAGCGCAGTGCAGAACGACAAGCTGCCTACGCTGAAGGATCTTACAAATCGTCCTGACCTGTATTTTCCTTACCGCTGGGGCGAGGCCTTCTGGGCATATGTCACAGGGAGGTACGGCGATACCGTGATCCGCCGGCTGTTCCTCGAAACGGCGCGACGCGGTTATGCCGATGCGATCCGCACCGTTTTCAAGGTAGATGAAAAGCAGTTCTCGCAGCAATGGCAGGAAGCGATCCGAAGTGCTTTTGCACCTATGCAGCCAGGCATGCAGTCTGCTCCAACAGGCAGGGCGCTGCTGCACCAGAAAAATGCAGGTGACCTGAATATCATTCCTTCTTTCAGTCCTGACGGCAGGTACGTAGCCTTCTGGACTGAGAAAAATCTTTTTTCACTTGACCTGTACATCGCAGACGCAGAAACAGGACGATCGGTGGAGCGCATTACAAAAACATCGCTGGGTGCACACGTGGACCAGTACAGTTCTTTTGAGTCGGCAGTGGCATGGGCTCCTGACAGCAGGAGGATCGCTTTTGTAGCATTTGCCAAGGGCCGCAACCGGCTGCTGATCGCCAACACCAGCGGCAAGATCCAGGAAGAGATCGACCTTCCGGGCATCACGGGATTTTCGAACCCTGTGTGGTCGCCCGACGGAAATACCATTGTCGTCACGGGCATGAATGAAGGACAAAGCGACCTGTTTGCCTACAACCTGCAGACACGCGCCATGCGGCAACTGACGAATGACATCTATTCCGACCTGATGCCTTCGTTCTCGCCAGATGGAAAGACCCTTGTATTTGCAACGGACCGCATGTCAATAGGAAATACCCGGGTGAAGCATGTGTTCACCCACAACCTGGCATTGCTGGACATGGCATCGGGATCAGTGACCAACCTGGATGTTTTCCCGGGTGCCAACAACCTGAATCCCGTGTTCGGCAAGGATAATAACCTGGTCTATTTTCTTTCCGACCGCGATGGCTTCCGGAATATGTACTCGTATAACCGCGATTCCAGGCAGATCCTGCAGCTCACAAAATTATTTACCGGCATTTCGGG
>DASUVB010000338.1:0-3668 GCA_036373835.1 Flavisolibacter sp.
CAGGAATGGCCCGCGCTTCAGGTTGAAGAACTCCTGGGCTTCCCGTGACATGTTCCTGGTTATTATGACCACATGGTTGCCATTTTTTACAAAGGTCATCAGCTGGTTCAGCTCGTATTCATAAGCACCGAAAAAGGGCGCGACGATGACCACAGCCTGGTTGCTGCCATACATGCTGATCGAGTCCCAGTCGCCGGGCGCATTCTTGTCCAGCGTAATGCTGGTGCGGGGAAACAGCGACGGGAGTAAATGATACGCCGCATAAAAACCATATGGGATCTTGTCCCGCTGCCGCAGCGTTACATTTTCATTCAGCCTCCGTGGCCGGTTGGAGCCTGCGCTCATGGTAATGGCCACCAGCGCCATGACCAGGATGAAACCAAGCAGGTATGGAAGGATCCTCTTCACGCCGCCATCTTTGTTTTAAATGCTTCAAATGTTTGCTGCACTGCCCGGAACATGGGCTCGTCCATAAGGAACCGGCCATACCAGGCATATTCAAATTCACGCGTCAGCCTGAAAAAATCGCGGTAATAAGGTGTGCCGTACAGTTGGGATACGTATTCGCTGTTGGTCCTGTCCTGGGCATACGTGATCAGCTGCCTTGCAGACAAGAATTTCAGCGCCTGCAGGTAATACAGGCGTATCGCCAGGTTATAATCCCCGGCAGCTATGGCTTTTTCAATGGCTTTTTCAAAGTTGATGTCGAAAATGTTTTCTGACACGTGCTCTTCTTCGGCGCCGGTATCCTCGACCCTAACCTGCTTTTTGCGGAACAGGGTGATGTCGCTGGAAGCCAGGAACCACACGATAATGGCAGCAAAGCTGCCCACCATCAGGAACCACATCAATGTGCGGAACCATTCCTCCTCGAAAAACCGTTTCTTCGGCTGCTGGCGCAACGGTTTTTTGTTGGCGTACCAGAATGCATCGTCTTCACGCAGGGCGCGCACCATACTGTCGTTCATCGCCAGTGGCACCACCGGTGGTGTTACCAGGATCTCGTCAAAATTATCGACGCGTACCACCGCACCCAGTCCTTCTTCGTCAGCCGGTACAACGGAAACCAGTGTATCAGGAGGCGGGGGATCCTGTGCCGCTGTCCTGTGTATCAGGTGCGTTATAATAAGGACCAGGAAAATGTTTTGAAAAGCCCTACGCATCCGTTGAATTTTCGTCCCTCGTAACCTGTCGTCGCTGCAGGCGGATCGGGTAAATAATAAAATACCAGGTAATAAAAACCGCGGAAACAGAAAGGATCATCAGGCTGAAAAAAAGCGGCATTTTATAATAGCGTGTCACGTATCCTTCAAATAAGGCGGCGATGACGAACACGGGCACCAGTCCCACCACCAGCTTCACACCGTCCTTCGTTCCTGCACGGAAGGCGTCAATTCTTTTGCCGGTGCCCGGGAATAGCCAGCTGGTACCCATCACGGCCCCGGCAGCACAGGAAATAATGATAGCCGTGAGCTCCAGCAATCCATGGATCAGAACAGTCACCACGGCCTGGCCACCCAGTCCGTGCGAATAGAACATGTGCTCGAACGCGCCAAGGCGTATGGACTCGCGGCCGAGCGACACGAGGCTGGGGATGCCAAGGACGATTCCCTTAAAAAAATAGATGAACGACACAAAAATGTTATTGATCATGATGCGGATCCACATCACGAACGAATTTTCATCGGCGTATACATTAAACGGGTTCCCTTTTTCAATATTCCGCTCGGTCATCTCAACATAACCGTCGGAAAGCACCTGGCGAACGAACGACGGTTCCTTCGCGGAAGAGAAAAACCCGACCGCGAAAAAAACAAGGAACAGAACGAGTGCCAGCAGGATCATCCGGTGGTGCCGGTACACTGTCACTGGCACATCATACTTCCAGAATTTGAGCAGCCGGTTCGATTCTTCTTTACGGTTCCTGTAGATGCTGAGGTAAATGCGCGAGGCCAGCGCATTGATGTACTGTGTTACCCTGCTGGAAGGATAAAAAGTTTTAGCATAGGCCAGATCGTCAACCAGCTGAACGAAATCCCTTGCTGTTTCATCAGCCGTGCCCGCCGAGCCCCCCTGCACTCTTTCCCACCGATCCTTGTTTTTCTTGATAAACAGGCCTTCTCTCAAGTCTTCAGTTTAAAGTCGTAAAATACTATTTTTAGCCTTTCCCGAACCGGAAATCTGGTATTGTCTCCGTTTTGTGTTAAACTCGCATCATGTCCGGCATCCACGTATCAACGCATTTCAATATTGATCTTGAATTTGAGGCGGCACCCTTCTACAAGCGGCTGCTCGCATGGTTCCTGGACATGGTTCTGCTGATTGTTTTCATTGTGCTGTTCATAAGGTTCTACAGCAGCGTGGAGGATTCGATGGGTGAAGAGGTGCAGATCGTCGTTGAAACCATCATCCTGCTCATTTTTGTCTGCTACCACCTCCTTTGCGAAATCTTCATGAATGGCCAAAGTATCGGGAAGCGTATCACCGGTATCCGTGTCGTGAACGAAAATGGCGGCCGCCCCACAATCGGGCAGTATATCATCCGCTGGCTGATCAGGACCTCCGATATCATGGTGGCAGTAGTGCTGTTAACAATACCGTTCGCGGTGCGCGCGGGAGACCTCGACTACCTTTGGAAGATCGGTATCGCCATCGGCCTGCTGCTGATGGACATCATTCTCACCAATACAGGCAAGCAGCAACGTCTGGGTGATATCCTTGCGCATACAATGCTCATCACAACAAAAAGCAGGGAATCGATCACCGATACCATTTTTCTCGATGTATCCGATAAGTATGTGCCGTCGTTCCCCCAGGTCATGCAGCTTACGGACAAGGATATCAATTCGCTCAAGGGTATCCTGGACACGGCGCGAAGAAGGCACGACTTTGACCTGGCGCAGATGGCGGCTGAAAAAATCAAGGCGCACCTTCGCATCAACACGTCGCTTTCCCCGTTCGATTTTCTGGAAATACTGCTGAAGGATTACAATTATCTCTCCACCAACTAGCCCCCGTTACATTACCGTACCAATGCCGAATAGGACCAGCCACATCGCGAAAAAAACGATGATCAGAATCGTGATGATGCCAATGTAACGAAAGTAAATTTTCAGGTTCAGGAAAGCGATGTTCAGGCTGTGCTGGTCGTTAGCAGCCAATGCCTTCCGCATGCGTGTGGCAAAACGGTACATATACATCAGTGGAAAAAATACCAGCGCGGCTGCCACAACAACGCTGACAGCAGCCCCGATCCCGACAGCGTTCCCGAAGGCTGAAGAAATCCCCCGGTCCTGCATCGATGTGAAAAAGGTATTGAGCCAGATGGAGTAAGCAATGCCACTCACCAGCATCAGCGTAATCCCTACCATCCCGAACAGGGAAAGGAACCTGGCCCACCGTGCGATATCCACCAGGTAAGATTTTGTCAACGGTTCAATAGACAGGCTGAATAAGCCCCTGTTTTGATCCATAGCACGCTTTTAATCAAGAACATGAAAAATGAACATCCTCAAACATCAAACCTCAAACAGGTGATGTTACCCTGAGCTTGTCGAAGGGTTACATCACCTTAAACCATGAACATTAAGCAGGTTTTAATCATTATCAAGTCCTTTATCAACGAAAGGCAGGAAGCTGACGCCTGCAATAAACAGGATGATCCACAG
>DASUVB010000339.1:0-3196 GCA_036373835.1 Flavisolibacter sp.
ATACCATTCCATCCGAGGACCTTGATGAATTCAGAAAGGTAAATGTTCATGAGGATACCCTGAAAAAGTATGGCTACATCAGCATCGAAGAGCTCAACGCTTTTCGCTATACTGATTTTGGCTACCGCAAATTCATGGAGGCTGCCCGCAAAAGGCCGTATTTCAGGAATACTGTCTTTGTATTCGTGGGGGACCATGGCATCAGGGGCGATGCCGGGAGCATGTTCCCAAAAGCATGGACCGAGCAGGCGCTGACAACGGTGCATGTTCCGCTGCTTTTCTATGCGCCCGGGTTACTGGAACCCTCCCGCAACTCCAGTGTATGTTCGCAGATGGACATCCTTCCTTCGCTGGCAGGCCTGCTGTCAATGCCGTACCGCAATACGGGCCTTGGCCGCGACCTGTTTGATACGACGTTGCACCGTAACCCTTTCAGGTTCTCCAGCGCTTTTATCGTGGACCCGGATGAAAAGAAGATCGGGGTAGTATCGGACTCGTTTTACCTGCGGAAGCACGTGGGCCGGCAGGACTATGAATTCGTGTCATTGTTCCATAATGATGCCCTGCCCCCCGGACCACGCTATGACAGTCTGAAATATGTGCTGGGACTATATTCTGAAGCTTTTTACGAGACGGCGCGGTACATGTTGTACAACAACAAAAAGCCTAAAAAGACTGGTCAACCAGCTACAGGCACCGTTCGACGATAAATCCATTGTTTACGGCGTGAAAAGTCGTTTTTTTGTGGTTTCCGCCAAAAGTCATGCTGTTACATCTGCGCATTCCAAAGACCTTGCTGTGGGTGTTCAACCTCCTGGTGATCTTCATTTTGATGTTCACCATGTACCGGTTGATCACGTTCCTGGTATTTCGCCCGGCAGGTGAAGAGCTGACCGAGGTGTTCCCGGCGTTCTTCCTGGGACTGCGCTTCGACCTGCGCTGGATCAGCGTGTTACTGGCCCCGATCGTGATCGCGAGCCTCAGGGCGGAATTTTCGCCGTTCTATTCGCAGCGGAACAAGAAGGTCTGGACCTGGTACCTCGCTATCGTCACCTTTGTCGTTTTCTTCTTTTTTGCCGCTGATTTCAGCTGTTTTGCCTATAACAAGACGCGCCTCAATGCGAGTGCCCTGAATTTCGTGGAAGACCCGGGCATTTCAGCCATGATGCTCTGGCAGTCTTACCCGGTGCTGTGGATCATCCTGGGGCTGGTGGCAGCCGTGCTGATGCTCCGCAGGATGTTCCGGAAAATGCATGGCCATGTGGTGATTCGCACCGACGGCCGGGGCATTCGCTACAACCGCAAGTGGTTCCTGGGCGCTGCCCTGCTTTTTGGTTTCTGGATCCATGGCTCCACCGGCGTGCAGCCGCTGAAATGGAAAGCCGCATTTAGCTATGATAACAGCTTCCAGTCATACCTGGCTTTGAACCCGCTGCAGAATTTCTTTACGACGCTGAAGTTCCGGAGACCCCAGCTGAATGAAAGCGCCGCGCGCCAGAATTATCCCGTCATGTCCGAATGGATGGGCTTACAGGGATCATCGTTCTCGTTCCGAAGGGAGGTCCCCGCCATTCCAGACGCCGGCACACCAAATGTGGTCCTGGTGCTGTGCGAGTCGTTCAGCATGTATAAAAGCAGCATGAGCGGCAACCCGCTTAATACAACACCCTATTTCGACGCGCTGGCGAAGGAAGGCGTCTTTTTCGACAGGTGCTTCACCCCGCACTTTTCTACGGCACGCGGCTTATTCGCTACGCTGACCGGAATTCCCGACGTGCAGTTATCAAAATTTTCCACCCGCAATCCGCAGGCAATAGACCAGCATACCATCATCAACGACTTTAAGGATTATCGTAAATTCTATTTTCTTGGCGGCAGTCCGAGCTTCAACAATTTTGAAGGTCTTGTTAAGAATATAGGCGGCGTGGACATGATCACGGAGGGCAAGTTCAGTTGTAAGCCCAAGGATGTCTGGGGCATCAGCGACCAGGACCTTTTCAACGAGGCAAACAAGGTGCTGCGTAAACAGCAGGATCCTTTCTTTGCCATTATACAGACCGCCGATAACCACCGGCCCTTCACAATTCCACAGAATGCGGCTGGTTTTGAAAAAAAGAAGCTTACATCCGAGGAACTGAAACGGTACGGGTTTGAATCGAACGAAGAGTACAATGCTTTCCGCTATTTTGACTATTGTATCGCGGGGTTCATGGAGGCTGCGCGGAAGGAACCATATTTTGACAACACCCTTTTCGTTTTTATTGGCGACCACGGTGTTTCCGGCGACGCCACGGCCGTGTACCCGCAGGTGTGGACCAGCAACAGGCTGACTGAGGAACACGTGCCCCTGCTGTTCTACTACCCGTCAAAGCTGCCACCGGCACGACACAGCGAAGTGGTATCGCAAATTGATGTGCTGCCGACGGTTGCAGGGATTGCCGGGAGGGCGTACACCAATACGACGCTGGGCAGGGACCTTTTGAAAAAAGATGGCGGCAGGAATTATGCATTTACCATCCTGCACGATGAAGGGCAGATCGGGATGATCACCGATTCATTTTATTTCACCAGTAACCTGAACTTCAAAAAAGAAGAGCTGCATTTCTTCGATCCGCTGGCGAACTATCCTCCGCACGTGAAAGATTCCCTTATCCGCCGGATGAGCAGCGTGACCACCGCATTTTATGAAACGGCTAAATGGATGCTGGTTCATAACAAGAAACAATAGCTACATTTTCCGGGCGACCAGGATCATGCGCGGTGCATTGCGCACGTGGTACGGCTGAAGGCGGTAATCCCCGAATACTTCTGTGATCTGCATTTTCTGGAAGGACAGCATGTCGGTAAAATCGCCCAGGCTCAGCTTGGAAACCCGTTCGGTGTGTTCAAGCGGCTGCTCCAGTGCAGGGTCTGTAATGATCATCCGCTTGTAGAATGATGCTTCATCGTGCCAGCGGTGAATTTCGTACCGCGTACCGCCCACAGTCTTCACTTCATTATGGACGAGACGTTCTTCCACGTAATGAACATTCAGATAATCGAAGAGGACAAGGCCACGTGGTGTCAGGCTCTGCGCCAGGGTGCGAATGGCGTCATCATTTTCGCGACGCGTGGTAAAATATCCGAACGAGGTGAAAAAATTGAACGCATAGCCGAAATAATTCACCCAGAATGAAAGCCGCATGTCGTGCTGGAA
>DASUVB010000340.1:0-3186 GCA_036373835.1 Flavisolibacter sp.
ACCGTCATCATTGGACCGGTTATGCGTCTTTCCTACCTTGAAGGCAAATCATTGTCATGAAAAAATTTCTAACAATGCTGGCATTGCTGTCGGCGATGACATTGTTTGCGCAGGGAACAACAGAAACAAAAGCATATTACCTGAACAAAAGCAAAAATCAAAAAACCGTAGGTTATGTGCTTGCTGGAAGTGGGGCAGCGCTCATCATTTCCGGGATCATTGCGGGAAGTGGTGAGGATAACAATCAGGATCCGAACGAACTGGATTTCGGTCCTGATTTCGAAGTTGGGATGTGGCTGCTGGGAGGCGGCATCGTTGTTGGGCTGGCAAGCATCCCGTTCTTTATCAGTTCCTCGAACAACGCGAGGAAAGCGGCAACCATTGGTATCAGCTACCAGGAACTAAAATTACCACGGTCAGGGGGTGAAGTGACAGTCCTGCAACCAGCTATCTCATTGAAAGTCCGACTTTGACCCCGAACCAGGTGTCAGCACCGGTTCGCATGGCTTCAAAAAACCAGGATTCGATTGAAAGGTGCAGCATATCATCCTATTGATATACAAACAAGTAGCCTGCTTTAACAACGTGATAAATCCCAGAACAAGTGCGTCCAATTTTCTGATTTTCAAATTCTCAGATTGCCACATTATCTCGCCGTATCCGGAACAATCACAGAATCGTTGACAATTTTAGTGGAATCGGTAATTGTTTCAGTAGGTGGATGTACCACAGCCGGGTTACCGGCTGATACCGTGTCTGTTTCATTTTCACGGTCTGCATCTGCGGTGTCGGTGCATGCCATTAAGACGATAAGTGCCGCGACATAAAACCAGTTCCTTTTCATTTTTTTTAGCATCGTATCACAAATGTCTTGCCACCCATAATTCAAATAAGGATGAGGTAGTGTATGGTATGGTATGGTTGATTCGAGGCTGGGCGCAGCAACGCCTTACCTATTAGCGGGAATTTTTTATCGATCGCGAAGTAACCGTCCGTTGATCAGGCTTCAGCGGTGGAAAGCCAGTAGTGGAAAAAGGAATTGATCTTCTCTGAGGTTCCCTGCTGGGTGGAGGGTTTTTTGATAAAGGTGCTGGCCCCATGCCGGTAACATTCCTCAACGTACCGCGGAACTGATGAATCGGCAAGCACCACAACCGGGATACCGGCCCAGGCTTCTTGCGACTTCAGGCGCTTCAGCACATCCAGGGCATTCATCGGAGTTGAATTATAATCAATGAGGATGAGTGTAGGCCGTGCGGATGAACCCAGGAAATTGAAAAGTTCTGTGCTCGTATTCACGAAATGCACGGGAATGTCATAGCCGAGCTCCCGGAGCGTGGATTCAGTGATAAAACGGTCATCCGGATCATCCTCCAGCATGACTATGAGCTTATTTCCGTTCATGTGATGCTATTATCGCCTTAAAGATACGACTACGGAAACAGTGGCTGATCCGCACTACATTAATTGGATGCAAAGCTGTACCGGTACTCGATGGTGCCTGTAAGCTGCTTTTGCTTGTTGTAGATCGCTTCTTTCACCTTCAGACCATTGTCATCGTATTTGTAACGCCAGATCAGGTACTGGTCGCTGTTGGCAGGAACAGTGATCTTCTGGATCACCTGGTTGGTGTTGGAATACTCAAACATATACTCCGGCAGAAGACGGTTCGCACGGGCATTGTAACGGACAATGTCGGTCAGCCGGTTGTTGTCATCGTAATAATAATAGATGGGTTCTGAGCGGACACCCTTCCTGGTAGCCTGCTCTTCGATCACATTTCCTTTCTCGTCATGCTTCAGCTCTACGTAGGTGGTATCGACTTTATTCTTGATGCGAAGCATACGTACAGGGCGGGTTCCGGCGTACTGCCAGACATGTTCCTCGGATTCGTTGGCCGTATTCATGGAGTCGGCAGACGAACTGCCTGCTGATACCAGCTGCCCGGCTGAATTGTACGTATAGGAAGTAACGCTCACCACAGCATCGCTGCTGTCTACGGTCTTTGTTACGCGACCGGAACCGTCAACATAGGAGATGAGCACAGAGGGGGCGGTGAAATCCGAACGCGAGATCGTCTTCAAAGTCTGGTCAGCAGTGGAAAACTGGTGCTCGGCATAAAATGCATCCGTCCGGGTATTGTTGCCATCATAGCTGGTCAGGATCACGCGGCTGACATTCGCCTTGCGGTAATTGCGGATCATTTCCGCGGTTTCCGCGGTTCCAATGATATCCTTGTAATAAAACTGGGCGGAAGCAGCAGAGCTGGTCAAAACAGCAGCCAGGAAGAGAAGTGCTCTCATTAAGATATTGTTTGATCAAAAATAGAAAATCGTTTCCTGGAAAGCGTTAACAAAGTAGTAAGTGATTTTTTTGTCCCTATTTTTAAGAAAAAATTGTGTCGCATCAGCCGGAACGCACACTGAAAGACTGCCTGAACTGCGGAACTCTTGTCCATGGCCGCTTCTGCCATGCCTGCGGACAGGAAAACATCGTACCCCACCAGAATTTCTGGTCGCTGACGCGTCATTTCATCTTCGACATTTTTCATTTTGACGGGAAGTTCTTCGACACGTTACGGCTGCTGTTGTTCCGTCCCGGCCGGATCCCGCAGGAATATTGTGCCGGCAGGCGCCAGAAATACCTCGATCCTATCCGGATGTATCTTTTCACGTCTGCCATTTTCTTCCTCATCTTTTTTGCTACGGGGCGCGAATCCGCTATCGGCGGGATCCAGAACAAAAGTGACCGTTACCTTACCAGCGGGGAGCGATGGCGGCTGCTGTCCGTAACCCCGGCGGACAGTATGGATGCAACAACCGCTGCAAGACTGCGGATGCTGAAGGATACTACATCAGCCATGGTCCTTACCCGCGATGATGCCGCAGACAGGAGTGATCCTGCTACGATTCAGCTCGCCGATGGCATTTACAGGATGACACCCGAAAAATTCCGTACAGACATCGATACCGGGCGGCAGGACAGCTGGCTGGAAAGACAGGTATCGAAGAAGCTGACCGAGAACAAAAGAAAGTCGGCTGATGACCTGAACCGTTTTTCAGACGACCTGTCAAACAGGTTCCTGCACCAGTTGCCGTACATGCTGTTTGTTTCGCTGCCTCTTTTTGCCCTGTGGCTGAAGTTGCTGTACATGCGCAGGAAAAAATTCGTGTACAGCGACCACGC
>DASUVB010000341.1:0-5180 GCA_036373835.1 Flavisolibacter sp.
CATACACAAAACAAGATCGTTAACAGCACCAGCCAGCTGCCCTTCGGCGGGCAACTGACAAAGCCTGTTAACATCAATGGCGTGTATGCCATCAACGGGAATGTCAACTTTGGCCTTCCGGTGAAGATGATGAAGGGCGGTAATTTCAATGCCACGACACGCATCAGCTACAACCGCGATGCAAGCCTGGTGGACGGTCGCAGGAACTATATCAAAAACCTGATGCTGGGTGAAGACCTCCGGCTCAATTACAACTACAGGGAAAAGCTGGACCTCGGCGTGGTGGCAAGCATCAATTACACGCAGGCCACGTATACGATACAGAAAGGTCAGAATACATCATACTACACGCATTACTATTCCTTTGACGCTACATACTTCCTGCCGCAGGGCTTCATGATTTCGTCGGACCTGGACTTTACCGCGAATACCGGCAGGAGCGATGGCTTTAACCAGAGCTTCACCATGTGGAATGCATCGCTGGCGAAACAGCTGTTCAAAAACAAAAGGGGAGAGATCAAGCTTTCCGTCTTTGACCTGCTGAACTCAAATGTCAGCGTATCCAGGAATGTAACTGATAATTATGTGGAGGATGTCCGCAACGATGTGCTGAACCGCTACTTCATGCTGTCGTTTACCTATAATATCAACCGCATGGCTGGCAGGAATATTCCCGGTACGGGCCGTTCGGCGCGGCCGGTGATGATGCACTAACTGATTGTTAAAGGTTAAAGGTTCAAGGTTTAAAGTGCAGTGATCCGGCAACCCACCTTCGCTGTCACCTACGCATTGCTTCGGTGACCGGCGAGAGCTTCGGTCTTCGGGCTCCTGCGCTAAAGCTTCAGCGCCGGCGTACGTCCAAAGCCAGCTACCAGCAACCTTTCGTCCCCATTTCCGACGAGTTTCGTGAGGCCTAAGGAGGAAATTTGATGGCTTGGGTGAAAAACCAAAAACCAACAACCAACAACCAGCAACCAGCAACCAGCAACCAGCAACCAGCAACCAGTATCTCCCGGCTAAGGGCTCAGGGCTCCCGTCTCCCGTCTCCCGTCTCCCCACTCCCGGCTATTTCATACCTTTGCAAACATTTTCAAAACAAGTACAGGAGCCCATATGGCTAAGCGTTATAAAGAATTCCGGCATCTGAACCTGCCCTCGATCGAAAAAGAGGTGCTGGAGCGTTGGGAGCAGCAGGATGCGTTCCGTAAAAGTGTTGAGATCAGGGAGGGTGCAACACCATTCGTATTTTATGAAGGGCCGCCGAGTGCCAACGGCCTGCCCGGCATTCACCATGTGATCTCGCGCACGCTGAAGGACCTCGTTTGTCGCTACAAGACCATGAAGGGTTTCCGTGTGCAGCGCAAGGGTGGCTGGGATACCCACGGTCTGCCGATCGAGCTGGGCGTCGAAAAGGAACTGGGCATCACCAAGGAAGATATCGGGACCAAAATTTCGGTTGCCGAATACAACCAGAAGTGCCGCGAGGCGGTGCTGCGTTATAAGGACAAATGGGATGACCTGACCATGAAGATGGGCTACTGGGTGGACCTTGATCACCCATACATCACCTTCACCAATGAATATATTGAAAGTCTGTGGTGGTGCCTGAAGCAACTCTACAACAAGGGGCTGCTTTATAAAAGTGTTTCCATTCAGCCATATTCACCTGCAGCGGGAACGGGCCTCAGTTCGCATGAGCTGAACCAGCCGGGCACATACCGCAATGTAAAAGATACCAGCGTCGTGGCCATGTTTAAAGCGGTGCCCAATGAACGTTCTGCATTTATTTTCGACCAGGTGCAAAAAGCTGACGAGGTGTTTTTCCTGGCATGGACGACCACACCGTGGACGCTTCCATCAAATCTCGGGCTTTCGGTCGGTGCCAACATCGACTACGTGCTGGTCCGCACCTTCAATCCTTACACGCATAAACCGGTGCACGTCATCCTTGCTGCTGCACTGGTCAGCCGGTATTTCAAGCCGGAAGGAGAGAATGGCGATTTCAGCGAATATGAGGCAAGGGTAGCGCAGGGCGTCGATACAAAAGGCCTGGTGTTACCATGGAAGACCGTTGCCACTTTCAAGGGCAGGCAACTGGAAGGGTTGGAATATGAGCAATTACTCCCTTACGAAGCCAGTTCACTCAGCGCGGTAAGGGAAATAACCCCCGAGGCGAACCCCTTCCGTGTGCTCGTGGGAGATTTTGTGACCACAGAGGATGGAACCGGAATCGTTCACACCGCACCTGCTTTTGGTGCCGATGACTTCCGCGTCGGGAAGAAATACAATATAGGCATACTGACCCTGGTGGACCGTGAAGGAAAATTTGTGAACGGGCTTGGTGAATTTTCAGGGAGGTTTGTCAAGGATTATAAGAACGAGAAGGATTACGCCGATGTCAATGTGGACATCGCGGTGAAGCTGAAGAAAGAAAACCGCGCATTCCGCGTCGAAAAATACGAACACAGCTACCCGCATTGCTGGCGCACTGACAAGCCCGTGGTATATTACCCGCTCGATGCATGGTTCATCAGGACCACGGCATTGCGCGACCGCATGGTGGAATTGAATAAGACCATTCAGTGGAAGCCTGAGTCGACCGGCACCGGCCGTTTTGGCAACTGGCTGGAGAACATGGTGGACTGGAACCTGAGCCGCAGCCGCTTCTGGGGAACACCGCTTCCTATCTGGCGCACAGAGGATGGAACCGAAGAAAAATGCATCGGTTCGGTCGATGAGCTGAATTCGGAGATACGCAGGGCGGGTGAAGTGCTGGGAGGCAACATCAACAAGAACTACCTGCACGACGGCATCCTCGACCTCCATAAGCCTTACGTGGATGAGGTGGTGCTGGTGTCGCCGTCCGGGAAACCCATGTACCGAGAGCCTGACCTGATTGACGTGTGGTTCGACAGCGGCGCCATGCCTTATGCCCAATGGGGCCTGCCGCCCGTAGCAGCCGGCGAGGAAGTTACCGCCGACGCGTACAGCCGGCACATTGCAGAAAAGGAAGGCCGTTCCGTGGTTACCGGCTCCCGTTGGGGAGGAGCAGATTTTATTGCCGAGGGCGTGGACCAGACCCGCGGTTGGTTCTACACCCTGCATGCCCTGGGGGTGATGCTGTTTGATTCGGTGGCCTACAAAACCTGTGTATCCAACGGGCTGGTGCTGGATAAGGCCGGCAACAAAATGAGCAAACGCCTCGGCAACGTGGTGGACCCCTTTGCCACCATCGACCAGTTTGGCGCCGATGCCACCCGGTGGTACCTGATCACCAATGCATCCCCATGGGACAACCTGAAGTTCGACATCGAGGGCATCCGCGAGGTACAGCGGAAGTTCTTTGGTACCTTATATAATTCATACCAGTTTTTCGCGCTGTACGCCAACGTGGACGGTTTTACTTTTTCGGAAGAATATATCCCTGTGGACCGGAGACCCGAGATCGACCGGTGGATCCTTTCTTCGCTGCAAACGCTGGTGGTTAAAACACAGGCTGCTTTTGATGAATATGAGCCGACCCTGGCCGGCCGCCTGATCGAGGATTTCGTTGACGAACACCTCAGCAACTGGTATGTGCGGTTGTGCCGCCGCCGTTTCTGGAAGGGTGAATACGAATTCGACAAGATTGCCGCCTACCAGACACTGTATGAATGCCTGGAAACCGTAACGCGCCTTATGGCACCCATCTCCCCGTTCTTCAGCGACGAGATCTTCCTGGACCTGAATGCGGTTACCGGCCGGCACACCGAAAGCTCGGTACACCATATCAGCTTCCCGGATGCAAGACCAGACCTGATCGATACGGCCCTGGAAGAGCGCATGCAACTCGCACAGGATGCTTCCTCGCTCGTATTGTCACTGCGGAAAAAAGCAAATATCAAGGTACGGCAGCCCTTGCAAAAGATACTCATCCCGGTATTGAACCAGCAGATGGAACGGCAACTGCGGAAAGTGGAAGACCTGGTGCTGGCCGAGGTGAATGTTAAGGAAATGCATTACCTGACCGATACGGAAGGGTTTATTAAGAAGAAGATCCGGCCGAACTTCCAGGCCCTGGGCAGGAAGCTGGGACCTCGAATGAAGACAGTAACTTCTGCGCTCGCCGGCTTTTCCCAGCACGAAATTTCACTTTTTGAAAAAGATGGCAGATATTCAGTCCCTGTTGGAGCTGATGAGGTCGTTGAAATAACCCTTGACGAAGTAGAGATCACCAGTGAAGACATACCCGGCTGGACCGTGGCTGCCAAAGGCCCGCTGACTGTAGCTCTTGACGTCAATATCACCCCTGACCTGGTACAGGAGGGTGATGCCCGCGAATTTGTGAACCGGATACAAAAGATCCGGAAAGACAGTGGTTTTGATGTGACGGACAGGATCGAAGTGAAAGTGGCTGCCAATAATGGCATCAGCCAATCATTGGCTAAGTTTAATGACTATATTTGCGCCGAAATTCTGGCAGACAGACTGGAACTAACACAGCAGATCGAAGACGGCCTGGAGATAGAAGTAAATGACAACCCATTGAAAGTCATTGTTTTAAAAAAGGGGTAACATTGTTATATGGCTACAAAAAAGCAACCAGTAAAGAATAGCCGCTCCGGTAGTGGAAAATCTGCCAGGCCTGCAAAATCCGCAAAGCCTGCGGGCAAACCTGCTGCCAAAAAGCCTGCTGCGAAGAAAGCGCCTGCCAAACCAGTAAAGAAGGCGACTCCGAAACCGGCTGCCAAAAAAGCACCGGCACGCCCATCGAAGCCCGCGCCAAAGGCTCCTGCGAAAAAAGCAGCGGCTAAAAAGCCAGCTCCGAAAAAGCCGGCACCCCGGCATGTCGCCAAACCTGCTCCAAAGGCAGCTGCAAAAAAGGTTGCGCCCCCGGTCCGAAAGGCAGCGCCGCCTGCAAAGAAAAGCGTGGCAGTAAAATCTGTCCCGGCCAAACCTGCAGCGGTAAAGCATGAGGTTCCAAAGAAACCTGTTCAGGCAGTTGCTCCCAAGCCAACGCTGCCACCACCGCCGCCGGCAAGGCCTGCACCAAAAAAAGAACCGCCACGAAAAGTTATTATTCCAAAAACATCTACAACAAAAGCAGTGAAATACCAGCCCGATTTTACGAAATCAGTCCTGGATACACCACAGCACATACAAACCGGCCCGACTATGCGATATTCAGATTCGGAACTTGG
>DASUVB010000342.1:0-2685 GCA_036373835.1 Flavisolibacter sp.
ATTCGTTAATAGGTAATGATTTGTAAATTTAGAAAGCGGGTCCACTCCTTAAGATTAGTTGCCGCTAACAATAAATATACGCACATTCCCCCCTAGTCTCAAAACCCTCAACACCCCCCATAACCGCTCCTGGGCAATACCATCGGGTTTCGTGGTGTTATAGTAACTATTGACATGCGAAGTCAGGAGGAAACTATCTATAAGAAATGGTTATAGGTCCAGCCGGTCGAGAGGACTCGTGAAACTCCCGATTTTTACCTGGCTCACATGCGTGTAAATCATCGTCGTCGCCAGGCTCTGGTGCCCCAGGAACGCCTGGATATACCGGATGTCCGTTCCCGCCTCCAGTAAATGCGTCGCATAGCTGTGACGCAAACTATGGATCCCACCCTTCTTGGTGATCCCCGCCCGCTTTTTCGCACCCGCCAGCACAATCTGCGCCGAACGCACAGAATAAGGCCCGCCCCCGGCGCCCTCGAACAAATACTCCTTAGGCCGGTACAGGCGGTAATACACTCGCAGCACCTCCAGCAGCTTCACCGAGAGGGGTACCATGCGGTCCTTCTTGCCCTTGCCCAGCCGCACATGGATCAGCATCCGCTCCGAGTCAATATCGCCCACCCGTAACTGCACCAGCTCACTTACCCTTAGCCCCGCACCATACGCCGTCATCAGCAGGCACCGGTGCTTCAGGTTCTCCACCTGGTTCAGCATCCGTACCAGCTCCTGCTCCGACAATACCGGCGGCAGCGTTTCCCGCTTCTTCGGCCGTGGCAGTTCGTAAAACTCCCGGTCGCGACCCAGCACCTTTTCAAAATAAAATTTCAGCGCGTTCACGGTCGTGTGAATATGGATCTCCGAATAGTTCCGCTTCTGCATCAGCCATAACAAGTAACTCATTAAATGCTCTTTCCGCAGGTCGTCCACGCATACTTTTTTCAACAGCCGCAACAACAGGTGAAACTCGTTGCAGTAAACCCGGATCGTGTTCCGGCTATAGCCCATCAGCCGCAGCATGGCTTCGAACCGGTCATACGCCCGCAAATTGCCCTCCGCCAACGGGAATTTTTGAATGATCCCATGAAATACCCGCGAAACCTTCTTACCCTGGTTTACGGAAAGCTGCACCCGTCGCTGGTCCAGGTACTGCTTCAGTTCCGACGTATCCACCCTCGCATAAGAACCTAGCGCGTTCCTTACTTCCGAGTAACTGTCGCGTGTTAACGGCACATACCAGATACCGTGGGTGCGACTCCATTTCACACCGGGGACCTTCGTGATCCTGGCGCGCAAAAGCGGGTCGCGGAAAACCAGTGCGATCTGCTCGGCCGCACGATGGTACAGTGGACGCAATACCACTTCCGGTAACATGATGGAAAATAATTCCCGCCGCCGGCATATTCAGGTGTTTGTCCCCACCACCAAAAGGAATTTTCACCGGAAACAACGGATCAAACTCCCCGGCTAAAATATCCGCCGCCGCCAGCAGTCTCCAGGCTTGCGGCAAACAAGTGTTGTGCGCTGTCGTTTTAGAAAGATGCTGTATAATGATCAAAATAGTTTGAGAACCGCTTCCATTTTTCGATGTTCTGCTCAAGCTCCGCTGCAATTCCAGGAAAACACCTCGATGATTTAGCGATCGTGCAATCAGCTTGAACTTTATTACTTAAAATATAAACTGGATAAAACACTTTTATCAGATGTCTGAAAAAAGGATGTGTTTAGAATAACGACATCTTCATTTTTGCGAACTTAAATTTCGCTTTTTTGCGCACTTCGTGTAGGTCACTCACATTGGAAATGCAGTAACATATATGGTAACAGTTAAAATAGCAGGATTATTCAAATGAATGATCCGTAGAAATACGGTATTTTATAAAAATAATGTTAACTGGAAGCCAGGTTTGGGATAATGGAAGGATCCTTAAGCCTGGTGCGTACTAAAGGGAGGATAAAAAAAGTGTTTTAAGTCTCTTTGAATGTAGTAATGGTGGCCCGAAAGCGCACAACGGAGTACGGCTTGCCGACTCGTCCTGCGTAGCCTGTGGCGAAGCAGGAAGGACGTTGAACTTAAAGATAGTGCCGGCGGCAAGAATGTGTTACGGCCATGTAACTGGTCCTGATCTTATCACCACGGCATTAATATTTCAAAAAATCCGTTCGCCCTGGCCTGGTAATACTTCCCTATTTCAATGTCCCTCCTGTCAAAGTGCTGTTTCTTTTGTAGTCGAATGGTCCACCGTCGCTGTAAATGGAAGTATCCTTCACAAAATAGGTCTTGGAACTACGAAACTGTGATTGACCGAACACAAAGCCTTCCTCAATTCTTATAAGGTTGTTGTTATAGAAATATATAATTGTTCTTGTGTTGGTTTCATGTGCCCTGAAATCTGTCGACACCTCTATCCCTTTGGGACAAATTGGGTAATCAGGTACAACTCATAAGTAACCACCAGCAGGAGGAAGACGGCAGCGGCCAAAAGTACTTTTCGGAGCGGCCATCTGATATACCCGGAATAAGATCCGGCCAGTAACGCAATAAATACCACGGAAACTACCACCACGAGAAGCGTGTACGCCAGGTGCTGGAATTTGGTGAACTGGTAATGCTCGTAAATATTCCCCGCCAGCCCGGGACGGTCGGCAATCGTTGCAAAAAAGCTCCACCCAAAAAGAACGGCCGCA
>DASUVB010000343.1:0-3003 GCA_036373835.1 Flavisolibacter sp.
CTCATGGCCGGGGGGAGCAGTGAAGATCCTAATGTATTCGACCCGAAATCGGTGTACAGCCCTGTCCGCATCACGATCGCCCCGATCATTATCCTGGCAGGACTTGTCATCGAGATCATTGCCATTTTCCGTCAGCCGAAAGACCGTTCGAAGATCTGATGGATATATTCCACGCCATTATTATTGCCATCGTTGAGGGACTCACCGAATTCCTGCCGGTATCCTCTACAGGACACATGATCATCGCCAGCGTCCTGCTCGGTATCGGCGAGCAAAGCTTCACCAAGATGTTCGAAGTGTCGATCCAGCTGGGAGCCATCCTTGCCGTCGTGGTGCTGTACTGGAAAAAATTCTTCCAGTTCGACTCACTGGAATTTTACCTGAAGCTCCTGGTCGGCGTGATCCCCGCCCTGTTGCTCGGCTTCCTGTTTGGAGATGCCATCGAAAAAATGCTGGAAAGCCCCACCATCGTTGCGGTCAGCCTGCTGTTGGGCGGTGTCGTCCTCCTGTTTATCGATTCCTGGTTTCGCCAGCCGCCTGCGTCATCGCCCGACATCTTTGCCACCCAGGTAACCCGGGGAGAACTGATCGAAGCCGATGAAAAGCTGACCTACCGCAAATCGTTCATGATCGGCCTGTGGCAGGTCCTGGCCATGGTCCCGGGCGTCAGCCGCAGCGCCGCATCCATCATCGGGGGCATGCAACAAAAACTTACCCGGAATTTCGCTGCTGAATTCTCCTTCTTTCTTGCCGTGCCCACCATGTTCGCGGCAACAGCTTATTCACTTTTCATCAAGAAGTGGAACGAAGGCGGTATCACCCGCCGTGGCTACGAAATGATCATCGATAACGAAAAGAACCTGTATGCGTTCCTGGTCGGGAATGTGGTTGCCTTCATTGTGGCGATACTGGCCATCCGGTTTTTTATTAATTTCCTGAAGGCATATGGCTTCCGCGTGTTCGGGATTTACCGGATCATCGTGGGCATCATCCTGCTGGCCCTGATCTTTTCAGGCGTCATTCCAACCAGTCAAACATGAAAACATTCTTTTACGTTGCCTGCATGATGTTTCTCGCCTCCTGTTCCTCTGCTGAATATGAGGAAAAGGTGGTCGTGAACGAAAAAAGTGAAGTGTTTTACAAGCCACAGGCGACGCGCAGCGATGCCGAAAAGCTGGGACAGTACTTACAGAAAAAGGGATATTTTGACACCCTGGTTTACAACGCCGTCTACCTGTCAAAGGATGATTCCTCCTATACGCTGCGTTTCACCGGCAATAAGGATACGGTGCTGAAATACTATGACCTTTTTGGAAAAATGTTCTGGTTCTGGCAGCAGGATCTTTCGGCAAATGTTTTTGGCAACCAGCCGATGCGACTGATACTTTCTACTGAACGCCAAAAAGACTTTGATACCATTCCCGCCATGCAGCGGGTGTCTGCAAAGGACAAAAATTATGTGTACGCACACGAAAAGGTGACTCTTTCAGATGCGCAGCGACTTTCGGAGTACATCGCTTCCGACAGGAGCCTGTCGGCCATCACCCGGGTTTTCCTGACCATGGAATCGGGCACGCACGTGATCCACATTCCCTGGGACGAATTCAACCGGATGAACACCCCGGGTTCTTCGGCACGACTTTCCCAGCTGAAATACGACATCAGCAGGCGGGTATTCGCGAACCGCCCGGTGACCATCATTATCATGAACAATGATTTCGAGGTGATCGATAACATCCCCGACCCCACGCCCGAACAGGTGCAGGAGTTCAATGCAGGCAATAGCCGCTAGTATCATCAGGTTTGTTTATTTTCACCTGATAACATTGCGCAACCAGGGAATGCAGACTGCTCCAAAAAAGGTAATCAACGGCTGGGCCATGTACGACTGGGCAAACAGCGTTTACAACCTCGTGATCACCACGACATTTTTCCCGGTTTACTATACAGAAATGACGAAAGGGGAACCCTTTCACGAGCGTGTGACCTTCCTCGGGCGTACGTTCGTGAATTCGGCGCTGTACCAGTATGCGCTTGCCTTTACCTATCTGGTTGTGGCATTCCTGCTGCCGGTCCTTTCGTCCATTGCCGATTACCAGGGCAACAAAAAGCGCTTCATGCAGTTCTTCTGTACGCTGGGTGCGGTTGCGTGCAGCGGGATGTATTTCTTTACGCCGGAAAATTTTTCACTGGGGATTATCCTGATGATGCTGGCTGCATTTGGCTTTTACTGCAGCCTCGTTTTTTATAATTCCTACCTGCCGGAGATAGCGGCGGAAAAAGACCGCGACCGGATCAGCGCCCGGGGTTTCACGTTCGGGTACATCGGCAGTGTGCTGATGCAAAGTGTTGGCTTTCTCCTGGTGTTGTTCTGGGACGAGATCCCGTTCTTAAAAAGCGAAGGCCACGCGGTCCGGTTTACATTCCTGCTGGTGGGCATCTGGTGGCTGGGGTTCGCCCAGATACCATTCCGAAGGCTGCCTGTGGGTAACGCCATCCGAATTTCCGAGCACCGGAAAAACCTGGTCACCGGTGGCTTTATTGAGCTGCGTAAGGTGTTCGGGCAGATGATGCGGATGCCTGTGCTCAAGCGTTTTCTTTTTGCCTTTTTCTTTTACAATATGGGCGTACAGACCGTCATGCTGGCCGCTACCATCTTCGGATCGAAAGTGCTGAACCTTCCCTCGACAAACCTGATCATCACCGTGGTGCTGATCCAGCTGGTGGCGATCCCCGGCGCCTACCTGATGGCGAAGCTGTCAGGGATCTTTGGCAACCTGCGGGTGCTGATCGGCATCGTGATCTTCTGGATCCTCATCTGCATCGCAGGATATATGATGCGCACCGAATATCATTTTTACGCGCTGGCCATTGCCGTTGGACTGGTCATGGGCGGTATCCAGGCGCTGAGCCGGGCCACGTATTCCAAGCTGATGCCACTTACGGAAGACACCACTTCGTTTTTCAGCTTTTATGATGTAACGGAGAAGATCGCCATCGTCA